>JAIEDW010000375.1 GCA_029067805.1 Lachnospiraceae bacterium | reverse complement strand
ATATCATTATTTGCATGATCACCCGCTACAACCATCAACGGACGAAGAATCACCTTTTTTAACCCTGACTGTGCTACTGCCTCCATAACTGTTTCGCAAGAAGTTTCCTCCGGCTCACCTTCTACTGTACCGATAAACACATTATCGTATCCGAGCGCTTCCATCTGCGACTGCATCTGGCTATAAGATACCTTTGCCGTGTGTGAAGTGCCATGCCCCATAAAGACAAATGCCACATCATCTTCCTTTGCCATATCTGTACTCTCATATCCTGCATCTCTTACTGCCGCTTCAGTAAGCGCTTTTGCAACTGTTTCTTTGTCGACATTGATAACCGTTGCATCCGTACCGACTTCGCCAAGCAGCGGCTCTGCAACCTTTACCGTTTCAAACTGATCTCGATATGCTTCCACGGAATCCATCAGCTCATCATATTCAGCTCCGTGCATCAGATGTGTCGGCTGTATGACTAAATTTTTCACTCCATTTGCCACTGCGCGCTCTAACGCTTGATCCATATTGTCAATAAACTCGTTATCACGCGCCTGTACATGATTGATAATAATTTGTGCCGTAAAAGCTCTTCTTACCGACCAATCGGGATTTGCTTCCGCAATCGCATCTTCAATTCCCTTAATATCATCAACACGGCTGTCATTGAAGGAAGTGCCGAAGCTGACGACCAGAATTTCGTTCTCTCCGATATCATTCTGATTGCGCGGGTCGTCTTTAGATGCGTCGCCGGTATCTCTGCCAAAATAATCGGGATCTGCCTCTTCCCCTTCTACCAATTCCTTTTGGGCATTTGTCAATGCATCCCATGCGGCTTTTGCCTCCGCGCATTGGCGGTCGGTATCATCAGTTCTCTTCTGCACATAGATTGCATCGATCAATGTGGCAACTTCGTCTGCCGCTGCCTGATCGGTATCGGCATCATCCTCCGTAGGAACGGTTTCGGTTTGTTTTGCAGTTTCCTTGTTCTCTTCGGCGTTTTCATTGACTGCTTGCGTTTGCACCGAATTCTCGGCAGACGCAGGTGTTTCCTTGGAACAGCCTGTCAGTGCCAGTGAGGCGATCATAGTGCTTGTTAATAAAGTAACGATTAATTTCTTTTTCATGTTTTTTTCCTTTCTCTACCTGTTTTTCATCAAGGTACTTATATATTAAAAAGTTTTTTCGCAATAAAAAAACTTTTACCAACACATGTAAAACTGTTACCGGTAAAAGTTTGTATACAAACTAAGCCTACAAAAAATTTTCTCTTGTAAACGCATTCACATAAACAGGAAAAAACATTCTGTAAGTTCAACGTACAACCAATTACTCGTGGTTTTGAAACATATGTTTCTGTACAACATGCAGGCAGGTCTCCCGGCTTAGAGCTTCAGACTGATCAGCCAACGCATCAGTCACCTTCCCAGGAAAGTATTTCCTTAATTCCCAGTGATATATCGACTTTTGCTTGCTCATTACGGTGACGAGTTCGTACAGGATTTTCACCTGTTTCCCTTTTCACCAAAACCAATGACTTGCATTGTTTTGACACCTGTATGTTATCTATTCAGTTGTTGAAAAATCTTATGATATTGTTATATTTGTTTACTTATCCAAACTCATAATTGTTTCGGTTACATCGTCAAGCGCATTTTTAATCTGCGTACTTGTTTCCGCCATACCCTCGGCAAGTTTTTTTACCTCGGTTGCCACAACTGCAAAGCCTTTTCCTGCCTCACCAGCTCTGGCTGCTTCGATACTTGCGTTCAGCGCGAGAATCTTCTGTCTGCTGCTGTATGCCTCAATCTGTTTTCTGCTCTCATTCGCAATCACAACCTGATCGGCGGCCTTATGTATTCCTTCTTTTAATCCGGAAAGAATCGCTTCATTATGGTATGCAAAATAGCTTTCGCGTACAAACATGTTAATTACGTCACCGAGCAGATTTGCGGATGCTTCAATCCGATCTTTTGACATTATAGTAACCTTTCCTAATGCCTCAACATACTTATCTTCATTGATATCAAGTTCTCTTGCAATTGCTCTGAATTTCTCATCATCGGGACGCTCAGGCAAAACCTGACCGCCGATAACGCTTCCGAGTACTGTTCCGTCATCTAATGTGATTGGGATACCGAAATCAACCAGTCCCGCATGGCAGTTGTAAACGCCCTTTCCCTCTCTGTCATTCTTTTCACATCTTCTGCAGCCTTCGGCAGAACCTCGTGTATATTTAATACAAAAATCCGTGAAATTATAGCAATCGCTTATGTAGTTACCGTCAGCGCCGACAGCTACCGTAGCAAGGCCTGTACATTTTGCCCAGTTTGACATAATTTCCTCGAACTTTCTCATATCACAAAAATCTTGAATTTTCATATCGCTCGTCCTCTCTTTAAATGATATATCTCATTCTCTCACATTTTTATTTTGATATCAAGGTAGAATACTTATTTTTTACAATTTTTAAGTCATTTCACCAACATAGTAAAATCCGTGCGCTTCCACAAGTCTAACATCTACGATTTTTCCAATCAGCGACGTATCGCCGGGAAAATGGACAATCGTATTGTTGGAAAGCCTTCCCGAAACCAGTGCGGAATCGTGCTCATTTTGTTCCTCTACCAGCGCACTGTGCACTTCTCCCGTAAGACGCCCGACACGGTTTCTTGCTGTTTCTTGAACCACCTTTAAAAGTCTGTCAAAATTTTCTTTGATTTCCTCATCGGTAGTCGGATTTGGCATTGCAGCCGCCGGTGTGCCTGTGCGTTTTGAGTAGATAAACGTAAAGGCATTATCATACTGCACCTCTTTTACGACTTCAATCGTTTCATTGACATCTTCCGCCGTTTCTCCCGGAAATCCTACAATGATATCCGTTGTAATGGAAATATCGGGAATTTCGCGCCTGATCTTGAGCGCCAGCTCCAGATACTGTTCCTTTGTATATCGCCTGTTCATTGCCGTCAAAATTTTTGTAGAGCCCGCCTGTAGCGGTAAATGCAGATGACGGCAGATTTTTTTTGAGTGTTTCATCACCTGTATCAGCTCGTCAGACAAATCTTTCGGATGCGAGGTCATAAAGCGGATACGCTCCAGACCGTCGATTTTTTCCACTTCCTGTAAAAGCTGCGCAAAACTCATTGGTTCGTCTAAGGTTTTTCCGTAAGAATTGACATTTTGCCCTAACAGCATAACCTCTACAACACCGTCCGCCACAAGCTTTTCAATTTCTCTGATAATATCTTTTGGATTACGGCTGCGCTCCCGTCCGCGCACATATGGGACAATACAATAACTACAAAAATTATTGCATCCGTACATGATATTGACACCCGATTTGAAAGAAAACTTACGTTCTGCGGGCAAATCCTCCACAATTTTGTCTGTATCCTCCCAGATATCAATGATCATACGGTCGGAACTGTACATCGCCACGATCAGCTCCGCAAATTTATAGATATTGTGCGTGCCGAAGATCAAATCCACAAACGAATAGCTTTTCTGTATCTTTTCGATCACAGTCGGTTCTTGCATCATGCAGCCGCAGAGCGCTACTTTTTTGTGCGGATCTTTCTTCTTCATGCTGTGTACCAGACCAAGTCTTCCGTACACGCGCTGATTTGCATTGTCGCGCACGGTACAGGTATTGTAAAAGACAAGATCTGCCGACTCATCATCAATCATGTCAAATCCGATATTTTCCAGAATCCCGATCAGTTTTTCGCTGTCTTTCGCGTTCATCTGACATCCAAACGTCTGTCCGTTAGCGGTAAGAGGTCTGCCTCTTTTCCGGCTCTCTTCTGCTACAATTTCACGTGCTTTTTTTATGAAATAATACTGGCGCATCGGCTCCTGTGCGGGCGCGTCGTTTTGCAGATCAATTGTTTCTAAAATTTGTTCCAGTTCTTCATTTCTAATCATTTTTCTTCGTCCGAATGACTTTCCCCCAGTCCTAAAAGCTCATGCAGGATATTATACAAGTCATTTCTTGTCTCCGCATTATTTTCACGGTCCCGTTCGATGGTTGAGGCATTTCCGGTATAAGCCGATGCGTCCGTTGAAATACATCGAAATTGTCCCCATGGAACAAACGTTGTATCTCGCGTATAAACCTCCCAGTAGTCTTTATCATTCCACCTGTATTTTCCAAGCAATTTATTATTGTTCTTGTT
>JAIEDW010000374.1 GCA_029067805.1 Lachnospiraceae bacterium | reverse complement strand
ATGGGCGGGTTTCAGTTTTCTTGCCATTGCGGGGCTGGTAATCCTGCGGTTCTTCTTTGATTATATGCGTTCCAGGTCCCAGGAGGCCATAAGCTATGAACTGGTGGCAAAAGACAGGCTTGCCATTGGCGATGCATTAAGGAGGGTGTCCCTGGGATATTTCCAGAAGAACAGCACTGGAAACATTTTAAATTCAATTACCACGGGCTTAAATACGCTGGAGACCATGGGCATACGCATGATCGATAATTTTATTGGAGGATATCTGAATTTTTTCGTCATCTTCCTCTGCCTGCTTATGTTTTCTCCGATGACGGCGCTGATCGCGCTGGCAGGGGCGGCCGGCTCTTTTCTGTTCCTTCTGCTGGTATCAAGGCACAGCGTAAGGAATGCGCCGGTAGAGGCCAGGGCCGGCCAGAACTTATCTGCCGCCGTGCTGGAATATGCCCGCGGGCTGCCAACCGTGAAATCTTTTGGGCAGGGCGGGGCATCACAGCAGAGCATGAAAGAGGCGGCAAGGGAGAACCGTGACATCCGGCTGAAGATCGAATACGGTTTTACACCGGCAAACTGTGGGCATCTGCTGGCATTGAAGGCGGCATCTGTCCTGCTGGCGGGAACTGCCTGCGCGCTTTGCCTGGCAGGGGATATGGAGATGCCGGTCATGCTGATGTTTGTATTCTTTTCCTTCGGAATCTTTGGTTCGCTGGAGCCTGTCAGTGACAGTGCCCATGTGCTTGGGGTCATTAACACGGCTATGGATCAGATCGATGCACTGAAAGAAAGCAATTATATAGACCATGATGGAAAAGAGGTCACTCTTGGGAGTTTCTGGATAGAATTCCGTCATGTAGATTTTGGCTATGACAGCAGGACTGTATTGAAGGATGTCAGCTTTATAATCCCGGAAAAAACATCTACTGCGATTGTAGGTCCCTCCGGCAGCGGCAAGACCACCATCTGTAACCTGATCGCCCGGTTTTACGATGTGCAGAAAGGAAGCGTTCTTGTGGGCGGCGTAGACGTACGTGAGTTTACCTGTGACAGCCTTTTGAAAAACATTTCCATGGTGTTCCAGAATGTATATCTGTTCAATGATACAATCATGAACAATATCCGCTTTGGCCGGCCGGATGCCACAGATGAAGAGGTGTATGCCGCAGCGAAAGCAGCAAGATGCCATGATTTTATACTGTCCCTGCCGGATGGATACGGCACTATTGTCGGCGAGGGCGGCGGAACGCTGTCCGGCGGTGAAAAGCAGAGGATCAGCATTGCGCGGGCTATGCTGAAAAACGCGCCAATCATTATATTGGATGAGGCGACTGCCAGTGTCGATCCTGAAAATGAGCATCTGATCCAGGAAGCAATATCAGAACTGACCCATGGGAAAACAATTATTACGATTGCGCACAGGCTTGCCACGATTGAAAATGCAGACCAGATTCTGGTCATTGACAGCGGCACAGTTGCACAGAGGGGTACACATAAACAGCTTTTAGGACAGGAAGGCATTTACCGTGAGTTTGTAAGAATCCGTGAAGAGGCAGAGGGCTGGCAGATACAGTGATGTGAGGCAGCTTATTTCAGGATAAATGCCGAAGTAGCAGAAAGCTTGATGAACGCAATGCTAGTTGGCATAATGCACAATTTACAAAAGAAAATACATGAGCAAACTAACGAAATATACAAAAGAAAACATTTTTTGCTTACGAAAAATATTTTTTTCGATTATAATAATAATGTAAAATTGTTAAAAACAGAAGGCAGGTAGATGATGAAAAGAGTAAAAGCAGCGTGCATTATTCAAACACTACATTTCTTATTGAAAGAAGAAGTTGGTCATGATTATGCTGTACAGCTTATCAGTGAAGAAGTAAAAAAGTATAAAGAACAGCTTAATAAGAACAAGGTACAGTATAAGATTCTTTCAGAAGAAACACAGGCTGACGGTTCTGTTATCATTGAGATCAAGAAACAATATAATTCATCCCCGACAGGAAAATATATGGATTAGTTGTAATGTTTGAAGTAAAAGCGTGCAGTTATCTGTTTGATAAATGCACGCTTTTTATAAAGTACATAAATATATACAAGGTAATTTATGGCGGAGGTGCAATATGGAAGATATACATGTTATAACATCAAAAGGGATAATGAAGAAACAGGAGGCCATTGATGGTTTTATCCGTGAGATCAGTACAAGAGAAGAACTGGAAGAACTAATGGAGAGGATGCCATACATTCAGACAATACAAGCGCCAAATAGTAAGACACGAAAAGAACTGTATCAGCTTGCAATGAGTGAATATGATGATGTGGAATGGGTAAAGGTGATAAAAAGTGTTTATCTACGAATGGAAGATAAACGATATGATGAATTTGAGCCTGATTATATAGAAAAAGCAAAGAGTTTTTTATATGGAGAAATAGCTGTCCGGTTTCATCTTCCTTTTGAGAAAGTAGAAGATTTTGTGAATAGTAACATTGAAAAACATTTAAAAGAATTTTAGAAATGATAGAAGTATATAGAAGAGAGCCGGTGTATAAAAGGAGAAGGATATTAATGGATGATAAGATTTGTTTTAACCCGGAGGCATTTGAGGTGAAAATCTGTGAAATAGATGAACAGTGTATCACATACCGTGCATATGAAAATATTGTATATTGTACCAATCCGGTTGATCCTATTCAAAAAATGAATATTTATGTGCCGGAAGTTCTGGCGCAGGGTGGGACGATTAACGGATTCATCTTAAAGACAGCGCCAATCTTTATGCCGAATACAGTGGGCGGTTATATGCCGGGACCGGTAGAGGCTCCGGGACGTGACTTTTTGGGCAGAACGAACACGGTATTTGAAGGCTTGCTGCACGGTTACGTGGTGGTGAGTGCAGGGGTTCGTGGTCGTACGACCGGTATGGTGACAGATGAGTTTTTTGTAGAAAGCAAAACAGAAAAAAATGTTACGGAAAACGGTAAAATGACAGGACGAGCACCGGCGTTGATTGTGGATATGAAGGCGGCAATCCGCTACCTGCGTCATAATAGGGACACGGTTCCGGGAAATGTGGAGCGTATTATTACCAATGGCACCAGTGCGGGCGGTGCGCTCTCAGCTATGACGGGGGCGAGCGGCAACAGCAAAGACTATGAACCGTATTTAAAGGAAATAGGAGCCGCTAACGAGCGGGACGATATTTTTGCGGCGAGCTGCTATTGCCCGATTCACAATCTGGAAAATGCGGATGCGGCTTATGAATGGCTGTTCTATGGGCAAAATGACTATAAAATGATGGAATTTAAGGAAGTGGACGGGAAAGTGAAGCCCATTACGGTGAGCGGTCAGATGACAGAGAAGGAGGAGGCGCTTTCTGTAGAGTTAAAGAAACTGTTTCCCGCTTATTTGAATAGTCTTAACCTTAAGGATGCCGAGGGAAATCTGCTCACGCTGGATGCGGAAGGGCATGGAAGCTTTGAGGAGTTGGTCAAAAAGTATATTGTTGTATCAGCCCAGAGAAAGTTGGATCATCCCGAAGAGGAAATCAGACAGGTGCCTGTTCCGGAGAGCGATATTTACAAGCAGGACAGTCTAACCATTTCGGACGGAAAGGTAACGGCAGTAGACCTTCCGGAGTATGTTAAGACAATTACCCGCATGAAGAAAACACCTGCCTTTGATGCCATAAACCTTCGCAGTCCTGAAAATGAGGAGTTTGGTACAGAAACCGCTTTTGCAAGGCACTTTACCACTTTTTCAAAAGAGCACAGCGAAGTGAATGGGGATATGGCGGAAGATGAGGTAATCAAAATGCTTAATCCCATCCGTTATATCGGGGAAGCGGATACTGCAAAACATTGGAGAATTCGCCATGGTTCTTTTGACCGTGACACTTCGTTGGCAATTCCTGTGATTTTGGCTACCATGCTGGAAAACGCAGGATGTCAGGTGGACTTTCATCTTCCGTGGGGATTGCCGCATTCGGGAGACTATGATCTGCCGCAACTGTTTGCGTGGATTGATGAGATTTGCCGATAAAAAGCGCAAGCTACGATTACAGCAATTGTAAAGTGATAGGTAAAAGGCGGAGAAGCAAGAGTTCTTCGCCTTTTATCCGTTGGAATCGATGGCACTGATTTTTTTATTAGGTACCTT
>JAIEDW010000373.1 GCA_029067805.1 Lachnospiraceae bacterium | reverse complement strand
CTTGATTCAAGCTCCATATCCGGATCAAAACCAAATGAACCATCTACCATTCCGAAGCACGATCCTGCCCAGATGATGATTGAGGAAAGAAGGATAATTGTACCGGCTTTCTTGATAAAGGACCAGCCACGCTCCCACATACTCCGAAGCACGTTGCCGACCGTCGGCATATGATATGCCGGCAGCTCCATAACGAACGGTGCGGGATCTCCCGCAAACATTCTCGTTTTCTTTAATATAATTCCTGAGCAGATAATTGCCGCAATTCCGACAAAATAAGCGCTGGGAGCAACCCACCATGCATTTCCGAACAATGCAGCCGCAATTAATGCGATAATCGGAAGTTTTGCACCACAAGGAACAAATGTTGTCGTCATAATGGTCATCTTGCGATCCCTGCCATTCTCAATTGTTCTTGATGCCATAACACCCGGAACGCCACAGCCCGAACCGATCAACATCGGGATAAAAGATTTTCCCGAAAGTCCGAATTTCCTGAAAATTCGATCCATAATAAACGCTACACGTGCCATATATCCGCATGCCTCTAAGAAAGCAAGGAAGATAAACAATACAAGCATCTGAGGCACGAAACCGAGGACAGCGCCTACACCGCCCACAATACCGTCAAGTATAAGTCCTTTCAGCCATTCTGCACAATGAATTGCATCAAGGAGTGTTTCAAAAAGTACCGGTACACCGGGAACCCATATACCATATTCAGAAGTATCCGGCGCATTTTCCATTGCCTCATCGACCATTTCACTGATATCAAAGCCCGCTTCCGCAAGAGAATCTACATAAATACCGTAATTTTCATCAAATCCGCCGAAATCCTCTTCTTCAACAGCACCCAATAAATCTTCAGCACCGATGACTCCCGCATCTGCCGCATCCTCAATTGTCGCAACGACATCCTCTGTCCATATATTCTCTACGGCATATGAAGTCATATCATCATCAAATGCGCTGCTTCCGATGCCAAATAAATGCCATCCATCCCCAAACAGTCCGTCATTTGTCCAATCAGTCACCCATGTACCGACAGTCGATACAGAAATATAATACACCAAAATCATGACAACTGCAAATATGGGAAGTGCAGCGATCCTGTTTGTTACAATTTTATCAATCTTATCCGATATTGTAAGTGCATTCTTATTTTTCTTCGTTATGCACTCTTTTATAATAGAAGAAATGTATGTATACCGCTCATTTGTGATGATACTCTCCACATCATCGTCAAATGCTTCTTCCATATCGTGAATTTCCGATGTCACATCCGGCACATTCTGCATTAAGTTTACAATTTTATCGTCTTTTTCAAGAAGTTTTATTGCAAAGAACCGTTTCTGTTCTGTCGGAATCTCCTCACCGATTTTTGACTCTACGGATTTAATCGCGCTTTCTGCCTTTTCGTCAAATTCATGTACGGGAAGCGCCGGTTTTTTCTTTGCAGCAAGAACTGCCTTTTCTGCCGCCTCCTGAATGCCGGTTCCCTTTAACGCCGAAATTGCGACAACCTCACATCCAAGCTTTTTCGAAAGCTTATCAATGTGAATTTTGTCTCCGTTTTTCTCCAGAATATCTGTCATATTGACTGCCATAACAACCGGAATGCCAAGCTCCATAAGCTGTGTTGACAGGTACAGATTTCGTTCGATATTTGTTCCGTCCACAATATTCAAAATCGCGTCCGGTCTTTCACCAATCAGATAATTTCTTGCTACCACTTCCTCCAGTGTGTATGGAGATAAAGAATAAATTCCAGGTAAGTCCATGACAACGACTTCCTTGTCGCCTTTCCACTTACCCTCCTTTTTTTCAACTGTTACACCCGGCCAGTTACCGACAAACTGATTGGAACCGGTCAACGCATTAAATAATGTTGTTTTACCGCAGTTTGGATTACCTGCTAATGCAATTTTAATTGACATAGTATGTTCCCTCTTCCTTTTGTTTGTTTTTGCTACCTCATAATTGTTATAACTTATATTTATTAGTTATTACTAACTTAATTTTAAAAAAAAATAAATCTTTTACTCAACCAGTATCATTTCCGCATCTGCTTTTCTAAGCGAAAGCTCATAACCTCTGACTGTTACTTCAACGGGATCTCCCAGCGGCGCTGTTTTTCTTACATAGATATCAACTCCCTTTGTGATTCCCATGTCCATAATTCTCCGCTTAACAGGACCTTCGCCTGTAAGTCTGCTCACTCTTGCGGTCTGTCCGCATGATACGTCCTTAAGTGTTTTCATAATAGCGATCTCTCCTTTTCATAATTTTCTGTTTTTCTTAATCGTGTATGTAAATTATCACTGCGTAATATGATCACATAAGCACAGTTATACCATAATCTTGTTTGCCATATCTTTACCGATCGCCACTCTTGAATCCTTCACATTTACGATTATATTCCCACTTACCTCGGATATAACAGTAACCATGCTGCCGGCAACAAATCCAAGATTCTCTAAAAATTTGCGTGTCTCTTCTTTTCCGCCAACCTTTTTAATCTTAAAGGCTTCGCCTGTATTCGCCATCGTAATCGGCATAATAATCCCCCTTCCTATAAAAAACATTCTTTTGATGTTAGTATATTCTAACTAATGTTATATGTCAAGAACTTTTTTTATCATCTGTATTGCAAGCACTGCTAACTTGTTAAATACTTATTCTTAAAATGTCTTTACTCTGATAAATGAGCATCTAGTATCTTAAAACCATAAAATGATAAATCCCTGTGTCGTAATGCGCAGGGATTATATTGCTTCCTATAAGGAACGTTCGTAAACTTTTATTTTCATTGTCTTAAAGTCTTTCAATACAGTTTTGGTGTAAAAACATCATGTCCCCTCAGTTTTTAATCTCCGATACAACGCAAAATACATTGTCACAAAACATGCCAATCCCCCTATCGCATTGGAAATAGGTTCCGCAAGAAATACTCCGTTGACACCAAGCCCCAGCCTTGGCAATAATATCGTCAGAGGCGCAACGATTATTGCCTTGCGCAACAGGGAGAAAAAAATCGCATGACGAGAATATCCCAGCGCAGTAAAAGTTGACTGTCCCGTGAACTGAAAGGCCATAAAGAAAAAACCGAAAAAATACAGCCGGAGAGCTCCTACTCCTGTTTCTATCATTACTGTATCGTTCGTAAATATAGACAGCAACAGATGCGGACTTAAGAACACCAGCAGCCATGCCAGCAGCGTATAAATAATTCCCAAAACAGCAGTAAAACGAATCCCCTGTCGGACTTTGTCATAGGCTTTCGCCCCATAATTATATCCCAGTACCGGCTGCGCCCCACTAGTAATGCCGCTGACCGGTAGGGATAGGATCTCTCTGGCGGAATTGATCACCGTCATAATGCCTACATACAAGTCTCCGCCATAAATTTTCAGCGTGGCATTGCATACCACCTGAACCAGACAGTTAGTGCCCTGCATAATAAAGCCAGACAATCCAAGTGTCATGATTTCCCCTACCAGTCGCCAGTCCGGTCGCAGATTCGCCTTTTTAATGCAAAGCAGCGCTTTCTTCCCTGTCAGAAATTTCAGCACCCACACACAAGAAACTAACTGGCTTAAGATTGTTGCCAATGCCGCACCACTCACTCCCATATTCAGTCCGAAAATAAAAACAGGATCCAGGATGAGGTTTAATACCGCTCCCAGCAGCGTAGTCAGCATACCAATGCGGGGAAACCCCTGTGCATTGATAAATCCATTCAGCCCCGTAGACAACATGGTAAAAGAAGTCCCCAGCAGATATATTTTCAAGTAAGCGTCGGCATATAGGTAGGAATCATCACTAGCACCGAATAGATAGAGGATGGGCCTGCGCAGTATGTAACAAAACAAAAACAATATAAGGGATGTGCCAAGCAAAAGTGAGAAGGTATTGCCCAATATTTTTTCCGCACGCCCTTCTTTCCCAGCTCCCCTGGCAATGGAAAACAATGGTGTGCCTCCTGTGCCGAAGAGAAAGGTAAACGCCGCGATTAAAGTAGTCAGCGGAAATACCAATCCGATGCCTGTCAGTGCCATACTGTCTGCCCCTGGCAGATGTCCGATATAGATTCGGTCTACCACATTATATAAAAGATGTACTAGCTGTGCCAGTATCAGCGGGATAGACTGTGTGATAATATTTTGCCAGACCTCTCCCTTGGAAAAATCAGTTGACTGCATAATTAAATCATCTCCATTTTGTTTTTTAAGGTATTTTTATTCTACTATGTAGGGTTCCACAGCTTTCCGCAATCTTTCCAATTTAGGAAGTCGACTCACGTTCTCTTCCAATAAACATACCCCTACCTCAAATCTGTTATAGGCATAATATATCACTAATCTACATTTTAGTAAATTATGATTTACTCCCATCTTTGACAGTTAAAAAATTGTCAAACAGCTACAACCTGTGTAATCACACACATTGTGGCCGTTTTAGCATTCATGGCAATATGTACTGAATTTTTGATTTTTGTTTTTGGTTAGTCGTTGTATCTTTTATAATGCTTCGCATGGCAGCTTTTGATATGAATTCATGATCAGTATCAAAATCGAAAGCATTATGTACGTCGTCAGTGATATCTATCCCTTTTCCTTGTGGTAGGACTGCATAATATAAGCGCTTATGTTGTTATTAATTCCATTAATTGCTCAAATAGGAGAAAGTAAAACAAATGTACGATTGAATGCACTTGGAATAATTGATATAATAAGGGAGGTACGAAAGATGTTAGAAGTGAAAGTAAACAGGAAATATAATATGAGATAATAATTCTATGTTTTGAAACAGGAGGATACAATATGAAATCACTATCTACAGAAAAAATCTGGCTTTTTGCAACCGGGCAGTTTGGCTGGTCATTGTTGTCCGGTTTAATTTCAAACTGGCTGGTCTAT
>JAIEDW010000372.1 GCA_029067805.1 Lachnospiraceae bacterium | reverse complement strand
GGACATCTGCAACGCAACAAGGTAAAATATATCGTTGATAAGGTGTATATGATACACAGCGTCGATTCGCTACGGCTTGCCGAGGAAATCAGCAAGGAAGCGGTAAAGAAAAATGTGACAGTAAAAATTTTAATAGAAGTGAATGTCGCAAACGAAGCAACAAAATTTGGAACAACTTGTGAAGAAGTGCGACAATTAGCCCATGATATCGCTAAATTACCTAATATTTCGATACAAGGATTAATGACAATCGCCCCTTTTGTCGAAGATGAAGAAAAAAATAGATGCTATTTTCAGAAATTAAAGAAAATTTCAGTTGACATTATGGACGAAAACAGTGATAATATAGTTATGGAAACTTTATCCATGGGGATGACGGGGGATTATCGCGTAGCAGTGTCGGAAGGAGCGACCTGTGTACGTGTCGGAACGGGCATCTTTGGCGTAAGGTAATTATTGCAAATATGCAACTGCAGCAATGCAAAAAGAGAAAGGGAGAGTATTAAATTATGGGAATGACGGACAAGTTATTAAACTTTATGCATCTTGGTAATGAGGACGATTACTACGATGATGATGATTTTTACGATGAGGGAGAAATTGTGGCAAATACAGTGAGAAAGCCCAGACCGGTATCATCAATGCGTGATGATGATTATGATGAACCGGATGAGAAACCCGCAAAAAAGGTTTCACAGAAAGTAACGCCTATCAGACCTGTAAAAAAAGCGCAGGGAAGCGGTATGGAGGTTTGTGTGATCAAGCCCTTAAGCGTGGAGGATGCAAGAGAAATCACGGAAACACTTTTGGACAACCGTGCAGTCGTTTTGAATTTAGAAGGACTGAATGTGGAAATTGCGCAGAGAATCATTGATTTTGCATCGGGTTCTACCTATGCGATCAACGGAAACTTACAGATGATTTCAAACTATATCTTCATTATCACACCCGCAAGTGTTGATATTTCGGGAGATTTTCAGGGCGTTTTGTCAAGCACTTTTAGCGTGCCTATTTCTCATGGCTCACTTTAAGTTTCTTGTTTCAAAAGAATACAGCTTCCCACTTTCGACTAGGGGTGGGAAGTTTTTAATGTTAAAATAGAAGTAGTGTGAAAAATTACAGATTTTTCACATAGCAAGAATGGGGGATTAATAAGATGTCACAGAGATTAACGATCAACCAAAACAACAAACCAATCTATGATATTGTGTATGAGCATGATTTTGCAAGACTTGCCGAAGAGCTTGCCGCGTTTGATATTGCACAAAAAAAGCTCTGCATTGTCACGGATTCAAAAGTCAACGGACTGTATGCCGATGAAGTATGCGGAGTGTTGAAGGACAAGTGCAAAAAAATTGTTGTGTATGCATTTCCAAACGGAGAAGAGAATAAAAACCTTGATACGGTAAAGGATATATACACATTCTTGATCCAAAATAAATTTGGCCGGAAGGATATGCTTCTTGCCTTAGGCGGCGGCGTTGTCGGCGATACGACAGGATTTGTCGCTGCAACATACCTTCGCGGAGTTGACTTTGTGCAGATTCCCACCACGCTTTTGGCACAGGTTGACAGCAGTATCGGCGGAAAAACAGGCGTAGATTTTGACCAATATAAAAACATGGTTGGCGCATTTTACATGCCAAAGCTTGTCTACATGAATATCGCAACTTTAAAAACACTCGACGATAAACAGTATTATTCGGGCATGGCTGAAGTCTTAAAACATGGTCTGATCAAAAATGCCGGATACTATGAGTGGGTTATTGACAGCATGTACGAAATTCACGAGCGGGATCTTGATGTCCTTGAGGAGATGGTTCTAAAAAGTTGTACATGCAAAAAACTTGTTGTGGAAAAGGATCCCACGGAAAAGGGCGAGCGTGCAATTTTAAACTTTGGTCATACCATCGGTCACGCAATCGAAAAATACAAGAACTTTGAACTGATGCATGGAGAATGTGTGGCTCTTGGTTGTGTGGCGGCAGCATATATTTCATGGAAACGGAATTTGCTCTCAAAAGAAGAGTATTATGAAATTCGAGATATGTTTGTGCCGTTTAATCTTCCCATCTCTATTGATAAAATTGATCCGGAGAAGATTTATGAGCTTACAACTTCCGACAAAAAAACAGAAGGCGATCACATTAAATTTATTCTTCTGAAAAAGGTCGGTAAAGCAATAATTGACACCACTGTCACAAAAGAAGAAATCTTGGCAGGCATCAACGAAATTTATTTCACAGACGAGGATTGGAATGAATAAGAGAAGAATCATTTTGCTGATCGTTGACTTTTTATTTGCAGTACTGTTGGTTGCGGGTGACCAGATATCAAAATATTATGCAATTCTTATGCTTAAGGATCAACCGCCGTATTCTGTGGTGGACGGTGTTTTTGAACTGCATTATCTGGAAAATAACGGTGCTGCGTTCGGTATCCTCCAAGGGCAGAAGTTTTTCTTTCTGTTTATCGCTTCCATTATTATTGGCATGATTCTTTATGTGCTTTTTAAAATGCCTTATCAGAAAAAGTATATTAAGCTTCATTTGACGCTGGTATTAATCGCAAGCGGTGCGATCGGAAATCTGATTGACAGAGTGCGATTCAATTATGTTGTTGATTTTTTGTATTTCAGTCTGATCAATTTCCCGGTCTTTAACGTGGCTGACATCTATGTAACAGTAGCGGCATTTTTCTTGGTCATACTCCTTTTGTTTGTCTACAAGGAAACGGATTTGGAATTTCTCAGTTTTCGAGCTAAGAAGTTCCGCGATATAAAATAATTATGAATGAAATAGTTTTTGAAGCGTCCCCCGAGATGGAGGGAGCGCGCATCGATAAATGCATTAGCGATTATTTGGATTCCCTTTCAAGGAGTTATATCCAAAAAATCATCAAAGATGGAAATGTCTTTGTCAATGAGCAGTCTGTGAAAGCAAATTACCGGGTAAAAGCAGAAGATGCCGTTCGTTTTATTATACCCGAGTCAGTTGAGCCTAATATACCGGCACAGGACATTCCGCTTGATATTCTTTATGAAGATAAGGATCTGTTGATTGTAAACAAACCGAAAAATATGGTTGTGCATCCCGCGCCCGGACATTATGAGGGTACGCTTGTAAACGCTGTCATGTACCACTGTAAACATGAACTTTCGGGAATAAACGGCGTTATGCGCCCCGGAATCGTTCATAGAATTGACAAGGATACCACAGGCTCCCTGATCATCTGCAAAAATGATGAAACGCATAATGCAATAGCAGCGCTTTTGAAAACACATGATATTAAAAGAAAGTATCATGCTATTGTTTTTGGCAACATAAAAGAAGATGAGGGAACGATATCCGCGCCAATCGGGCGTCATGCCACGGATCGAAAAAAGATGGCGGTAAACGAAAAGAACGGAAAACACGCTGTGACACACTATAAGGTATTGGAGCGTTTTAACGGCTATAGCTATGTGGAATGTCGACTTGAAACGGGAAGAACGCATCAAATCCGCGTACATATGGCAAGTATCGGACATCCGTTGCTTGGCGATACGACTTATACCGGTCAAAAAGCGCCTTTTAAGCTGGAAGGACAGGTACTTCATGCAATGACAATTGGCTTTGTGCATCCGACATTAAACGAATACATGGAATTTGAAGCAACGCTTCCGGAATATTTTACAAAGCTGCTTGGAGTTTTAAGAATGAAATAATATCAAATGGTCATTATTTTTA
>JAIEDW010000371.1:3160-4309 GCA_029067805.1 Lachnospiraceae bacterium | reverse complement strand
CGTCGCTCAGTCCCTTAACGGCTCCTGTAACGGTTACAAGCGTAACAGCTTTTATGGGTATATCATATGTGTATGTCTTTTTTCCCTCTGTTTCCTTGATGTCTTCGCCCTCAAGCTTGAAAAACGGCTTTTCGACTTCAAGAACATCAGCATCAACAACATATCCGTTCGCATTATCCAATGAAACGTCATATGTATACTTCTCGTTCAGATCAATTTCATACTTTCCGTCTTTTACCGGAGCAACCTTTACTGCACCCGATTCTCTGCTTGTAAACTTTATTCCGTACTCATTCTTAAGGCTTTCGGGAGCTGTTACCTCACCCGATACGGTTACATAATCAGTCTTTTCTATTGTCACTCTGGCAACTACAAGTTTTTCGTTTGTACTGTATATCTTATAGTCTCCTGCTTTCGGTGCATAGAAAGTAGCAATCTGTGCTTTTGCGCCGCTTGCCTTAAATTCAAAGCTCTGCGGCTCTACACCGGCATCGCTTTTATAATTTTCAAACTTGATTAAAGAATCGCCACCGTTACTGCCTATTACCGCCGTAACAATATCGCCTTCGTCAAGCTTCATGCCCAAATATACATTGGGTTCACTATTACTGTTTGAATATACATAACCAAGGTATTCGTTTCCTTCTGCATCCTTTAATGTACTTGTATCATTTCTTGTTATCTGTGCATTTTTTGTACGAATACGATGATTACTCTTGCCGTTTCCGTTGAACTCAAGTAGCATCGTGCCTTCTTTATCCTTAACCACAAATGAACTTAAGTCATGACCGGCCGTTCCGGGTTTTGCATCTTCACCGTACCAGCTATTCATAATGTCCAGTGTGAACATATTATTATATGTTTCTGTGTCAATGAATTCTGTAGGGATGCCATTCTCGTCAAGCTCTGTTGCTCCTGCAGCAAAATCCCATACGTCGGGCTTTCCGTCTACGTTCTTTCCTTCAACATGAGGCCCGGTGGATGCACTCGTTTTAGCAACTACCGTAATCTCTGTCAGATATGTCGTTGCCAGTGATGTTATCTTCACATATGCCTTTTTCCCTGTGTACGTGTAGGTATACTCGGAAATCGCTTCACCTGATCCTTCTTTTACATCCTCACTATTGTCTGCAAAGTAAAACTTATTTC
>JAIEDW010000371.1:0-3060 GCA_029067805.1 Lachnospiraceae bacterium | reverse complement strand
GTTGCTTCCTATATAAAGGTACTTTCCATTATGCGCCTTTGCATTGGTAGCTTTCAGTCCCTTATACTCTGATACGCTTGTTTTGTTTGCTTCTGTCTGGAAATCACTTGCTGAAAAATTCCAGCTTGTGTATGTTGTGTCAGGCGCTGCCTCTACTGTAATCTCTGTCAGATATGTCGTTGCCAGTGATGTTATCTTCACATATCCCTTTTTTCCTGTATACTCGTAGGTATACTCGGAAATCGCTTCACCTGATCCTTCTTTTACATCCTCACTATTGTCTGCAAAGTAAAACTTATTTCCATACTGTGCCTTTACCGTTACTGTACTGTCTCCGGCAACGGGAATTAATAACGTACCGTTGCTTCCTATATAAAGGTACTTTCCATTATGCGCCTTTGCATTGGTAGCTTTCAGTCCCTTATACTCTGATACGCCTGCTTGGTTTGCTGTTGTCTGGAATTCACTTGCTGAAAAATTCCAGCTTGTGTGTGTTGTGTCAGGTTCTTCCGACACTGACGCCTTAGGAATTACACATACATAAGCGATGTATGCCTTTGTACTTGTCTGCCCTTCTGACAGATTAAGCGTCAAGTCTACTGCTCCTGCTGTTCCTGTATACTCATATATGAGCGTGTTGGCTCCTTTTTCCTTACAGTTTGCAAGCGTTGCCCGGCCGCCCGTCTGCGTTGAAAGTGTTGTCGGCTTCAATGTTCCGCTTGTGCTGGCTGCCGCAAGGTCGGTACAATTGCTGCTGTTATTTCCTCCGACAACAATATAGCTGTTTCCGGCTACTTTGAATGTCAGCTTGTTGTTGGTCTTAAACTCAACTCCATGCCCTCCACCATTATATACGGCTGCACTGGTATTTCCCGCATTAAAAGAAAACAGTCCTTTTTCATGGATATTTTCAATAGAGCTAACCTCTGCATATTCTGTCTCAAAATTAAAGTAATATGGTCTTCCCTCTACCGCTTTTGCCGCCTTAAATCCATCATAGAATCCATCTGCATCAGCTTCTTCTACATCGCTCTGATCCACATCACTCTGGTCTACATCGCTCTGATCCACATCACTCTGGTCTACATCGCTCTGATCCACATCACTCTGGTTTACATCGCTCTGATTCACATCACTCTGCTGTGGAGGCGTTGTGCCGGAATCCGTAGTTTCCGCATTCTCTACTTCTACGTTCTTTTCTTCTACCATTTTTTCTTCTTCATCGGAAGTTTCTTCAATCGCAGAAGATGTTTCGATTTGATACTCCTCCTCGTCGGTAGGAGTACTTGCGAAAGCGGTTAAATTTGAAGATGTCATATTTGACACGATCATGACACCTGTAAGAACATATGCCATAAGCCGCTTTCCAAATTTTGCTCTAAATTTACTCATTTTTTCCTCCTTGTTACATTAATAAGATGTTAAAAAAGGAAAATTTGTACGATGATATTTTGAGAAATAATATTCATGCAGCTGTTGCTTTGGAAGCATAACAGTACAAATATTGGTAAAAAGTTGTAAAAGAATCAAAATCAAGAAAGTTTGCATTATTTACTTTGCAGACAAAATAACATATAATGAGACATAAGAAAGGTTCATGCTGGCATGATATAGACTATGAAAACATATGTTTGATATTTTTTCAAAGACAAAAGATGGGGAAACTTGCAATAAATAAACAAAAGAAGGTATGCAAATGAGCTATGAAGATCTTACTTTAAACGGATTTCTTAAGGAGATAAAAGAGGTTTCGGATGGACCGCATCCAAGGAAATTTTGCTTTGTACTCGGGGCAGGTGCATCAAAATCATCAGGTATAAAATCGGGACAGGAACTGGTCAATATATGGGAGAAAGACCTGTTGGAGAGAAACGAGAAGGGGCATTTGGAATGGAAAAATAAATTAGGGATAAACGATGAAAACAAATATGAATTTTACAGCCAGTATTACGAAAGACGCTTTAGGAATATTGATGATGGATATAATTATCTGGAAAAATTGATGGAGTCCGCAAAGCCGAGTATCGGATATGTCATACTATCTTATATAATGACACATACGCCGCACAACATAGTGATAACCACTAATTTTGACCATTTAATAGAGGACGCGGTAAATTATTATCAGAATACAATTCCTCTGGTTATTGGGCATGAGAGTCTGGCACATTATGTAACGAAACAGATTAACAGACCAATGATAATTAAAATTCACCGGGATCTTCTTCTGGATCCGAAAAACAGGGCATTGGAGCTGGATGCATTGCATGACAACTGGAAGGAGGCCTTGAGGGTTGTTTTTTCGGAATACTATCCGATTTTTATAGGTTATGCAGGAAATGACCGTAGCCTGATGGATTATTTGGATAAAAATAGTGATATATTTTCTGATAAAAAAGGGAATTTTCCGTATTGGATGCTTTATGAAGACGATAAGATAAGTGGAGATGTATCGAAATTTCTTAACGCATCAAACGGATATCTGATAAAACATAACGGATTTGATAAAGTGTTGCTTCGGCTGGGAGACATGTTTGGTTATCGACTGCCTTCCGAAGATGCTTTTATTAGTGATGCAAAAATACGTTATAAGAAATTGTCTGATGCAATGGATGCCCTTATTGACGATACATCCATTGATAAGAAAATAATGCAGGAAGCAAATGATGTTGTATCCGATAAAGCAAATGAGACATTGGAAGATGATCAGACAATTCAACGTGTCACAAGTCAAGCGGAAACACAGAATTTGTTTGGAAAAGCAGTGGGGTTAGTTAATGAGGGCAAATATCAGGAGGCAATGGAGATTTTCCGGGATTTGATAAAAAGGGAAGATCAAAACGCTCGTTATTATGCTTGGCTGGGAGCAGCTTTGTATAAAATGAAACATTATGAAGAAGCGTTGAAAGAAATGCAGAGAGCATCAGAGTTAGAGCCGGACGATGCGTCATACCACAACGGACTGGGTGCAACACTGCATAGTCTGGGTCGCTATGAAGAGGCGCTGGAGGAAATGCGAAGGGCATCGAATCTGGATCCAGAAAATGAGGAATACCAAGC
>JAIEDW010000370.1 GCA_029067805.1 Lachnospiraceae bacterium | reverse complement strand
ATCGCAACTGCAACTGCAACAGTAGCGCCAACCATCGGGTTATTACCCATACCGATTAAGCCCATCATCTCTACGTGAGCCGGAACGGAAGAAGAACCTGCGAACTGTGCATCGGAATGCATACGTCCCAACGTATCTGTCATACCGTATGATGCAGGACCTGCTGCCATGTTATCCGGATGAAGCGTACGTCCTGTACCGCCGCCTGATGCTACTGAGAAATACTTCTTGCCCTTCTCTGTACACTCTTTCTTATATGTACCTGCAACAGGATGCTGGAATCTTGTCGGGTTTGTTGAGTTACCTGTAATCGATACATCAACGCCCTCTTTCCACATGATTGCAACGCCTTCCTGAACGTCGTTTGCACCGTAGCAGTTTACCTTACCACGAGGTCCGTTCGGGTCTGAGTAAGACTTTCTGAATACTTCCTTTACAGTGTTTGTATAAGGATCATACTCTGTTTCTACAAATGTGAAACCGTTGATACGAGCGATAATCTCTGCTGCATCTTTTCCAAGACCGTTCAAGATAACGCGAAGCGGTTTCTGACGAACCTTGTTTGCTTTCTCCGCGATACCGATTGCGCCTTCTGCTGCTGCGAAAGACTCATGACCTGCCAGGAAGCAGAAACACTCTGTTTCTTCCTCGAGAAGCATCTTACCTAAGTTACCGTGTCCAAGACCAACCTTGCGGTTGTCAGCTACGGAACCGGGTACGCAGAATGCCTGTAATCCCTCACCGATTGCTGCAGCTGCGTCTGACGCTTTCTTGCAGCCCTTCTTGATTGCGATTGCTGCACCAACTGTATAAGCCCAGCAAGCGTTCTCAAAACAGATCGGCTGAATTTTCTTTACCTGATCATATACATCAAGACCAGCGTCCTTTGTAATCTTTTCAGCCTCTTCTATAGAAGAAATTCCATAGCTTTTTAATACTTCATTGATTTTATCTATTCTTCTTTCATAGGATTCGAATAATGCCATAATTATTTTACCTCCTTATCTGTTCTTGGGTCAATAATCTTTACGGCATCCGCTACACGGCCGTACTGACCTGATGCCTTCTCCCATGCTGTGTTCGGGTCATCGCCCTTCTTAATAAAGTCAGTCATCTTGCCAAGACTTACAAATTTATAACCGATGATCTTATCGTCTGCGTCAAGCGCGATTCCTGTAACGTAGCCCTCTGCCATCTCAAGATAACGAGGTCCTTTCTTTAATGTACCATACATGGTACCAACCTGACTTCTCAAGCCTTTTCCTAAGTCCTCAAGACCTGCGCCGATTGCAAGTCCATCCTCAGAGAATGCAGACTGTGAACGTCCGTAAACAATCTGAAGGAATAACTCTCTCATCGCGGTGTTGATTGCATCGCAAACAAGGTCTGTGTTTAATGCTTCCATAACGGTTCTGCCCGGCAGAATCTCTGCTGCCATCGCTGCGGAATGTGTCATTCCGGAACATCCGATTGTTTCAACCAGTGCCTCCTGGATAATACCTTCCTTCACATTGAGGGACAGCTTACAAGCTCCCTGCTGCGGCGCACACCAGCCGATACCGTGTGTAAAGCCGGAAATGTCTTTGACATCCTTCGCCTTTACCCATTTCGCCTCTTCGGGGATCGGTGCGCAACCATGATTTCCGTCACGTGCTACTACACACATTTCTTCAATTTCCTTTGAATAAATCATGTGAAAACTCCTTTCGATTACATTACTTATATTTTAAATGCCTCGCATTTAATAACGATTCAATCGTTCCTATGTAAATCACACATTTTTATTTTCGCACAAAACAACAAAAATAGCAATTAAAAATTGGTATTTTGTCAAAAAATTATCAAATTTTTAATTTTTGGTAATTTCACGCATTTTTCTTGACGCATTCACCCGATTTCTTGAAGATGCTGTCTGCCTCAATATAGCCGCGCACCATTGATGTCGGGTATATATTGCTGTTTCTTCCGATGACCGTGCCGGGATTTAAAACGCTGTTGCAGCCGACCTCCACATTGTCGCCGAGCATCGCGCCCATTTTCTTTAAGCCTGTTTCGATATTTCCATATGCCGACTTTACGACCACAAGTGTCTTATCGCTCTTGACGTTTGACGTGATTGAACCTGCGCCCATATGCGATTTGTAGCCTAAAATACTGTCACCGACATAGTTGTAGTGCGGGACTTGTACCTTGTTAAATAAAACCACATTTTTTAATTCTGTGGAATTTCCGACAACGGCACCTTTTCCGACAATCGCGTTTCCCCGAATAAACGCACAGTGGCGTATCTCGGCATCCTCGTCAATGATACAAGGACCGTTGATGCACGCTGTCGGCGCTACCGTGGCTGATTTTGCAATCCAGATATTTTCGCCGCGTTTTTCATATTTTTCGTCGGAAAGCGTATTTCCGAGTTCTATGATATATGCGCCGATTTTCGGTAACAGCTCCCACGGATATGTTGCACCGTCAAACAGCGAAGCTGCGATTGTTTCCTCCAAATTATAAAGATTTTTAATTTCTAACTGTTCCATTTTTATAGCCCTTCTCCTTTCAAAATCTACAAGGTTACGGCATTAAACGCAACCTTAATCCTCTATTTTCGTATTTACAAGTACCGTTTAATACATATCCTGCGATTTGTAAAAATCCCATCCTGTCATTTCCTCATAAGTCTTTAGAAACTGCTCCTCCGTAAGATATTCCCTGACAGTATACTTTCCGTCCTCGTTATGTTCCAGTTCCTTCTCCGTTTTTTTACGTTCGCGCAAATAATAAATACCATAACCGCCAACTCCGTAAGTATCCGGAAAGTATTCCTGATAATATTCCGGCGCCATCCCATCGTCTTCTGGAAAATTGTACCGAACCAGTGTATCCAAATATTCCTTCTTCCATTTTAAATCGAACCGGCACAATCGCTGAATATTTGTGCATGGACCTCCTGATACGGCCCACTCATAAACAAGATTTCCGTTTCCGGCGATATAGAGAAACTCCATTCCGTCATTGACATCTACATAGACAAG
>JAIEDW010000037.1 GCA_029067805.1 Lachnospiraceae bacterium | reverse complement strand
AAGGAAACCGATCAAAGCATCGCAGAAATTGCAAAGGCTGTCGGTTATGACAGCCAAAGCAAATTTACTGCGGCATTTAAAGAATATTTTAAAGTTCTGCCAAGAGAATATCGAAAGCTTGTTTAAAATATCGTAAGCCGTTTCCTATTTCGCCCAAACCCAGGAAATTTCAGAAGAAGAAACATCCAGCGTGAAAAATGCAGGGACAGAATTAATTGTTACATACCATACAAGCGCTCCATTATGCAGAATTGGCTGGCAGTCAGACAAGGCGGCGTCGGCTATGCTGATTGTCGAGGTTGTTCCGCCATCTGCATATCTGGTATAATTAAATACGCCCTTTGAGTCCGTCCACATCAGATATCCGCCGTCAAGTCCTGTAGGTGCAAGCACAGGGTTACTCAATCCATCATATGCCGTTATCGGAACCGCCTGGGATTTCAGACCTTTTTTACTCGTATAGCCAAGGTAAATCGCGCGTGGATCATATCCATTGCCTGTCTCATTATAATTGAATGCGGTTACATAGCCATTTTCTGTTTCGGCAAAGCCGCCAATAGATGCACCTGTAGCGTTATCCCCAATTTCCCCGGGGAATTTTTTCAGCTCACTGTTTTCAAATGTTCCACTGAATTTATTGCCGCCGGCTTTTACATTATTAAGCCGCATCAGTACGATGCTGCGCGGATAAGCATCACCATGATCCAGCGTGACAAGATTCTTATCCTGGTCAACAAGAACAAACTGGTTGAAAGAGTGACTAACATACCCGATACCGTTGTACCCCACCTTATAATACGAATCTGTAATCTTCATATCGCTTTGACGTACAACAAGCGTCATATTTGCCTGATGATTTATTCCATCTCTTTTTGAGGCATACATTTTATGGCTGGTACGGATATACAAATAATCATCATACTCGGCACAGCGAAGAGATCCTGCATAAAATGGCACAACCGTATTTGCGCCGCGAAGCTTTACATCTCCCAGACGCTTCCAATTCTTGGAATATTTTACCACACGGACAACTTCCGTGTTATCATCCTCAGAAGGATTTTTTTGTCCGAAGAACAGGAAATTATAGTTCTCTCCTGCATAAAAGCCTCCCCATACGGGCAGTTCCATAGGAATCTTGCGGCTTGCCGTCATCTCGAAGCTGTCGTTATAATCCTCTGCCACAATCTCCCCATTGATGTATTCTACTCTCGTAAGACCACCAGTCTGGTTTTCATACAGATATGATTTGACCGTATCAGCAGTCGTCCAATCATAGTCTTGCTTTTCTCTATTGTAGGATACTGCGGGTGTGGCATCGGGATCCGCAGGTATTTCAAGAACCTCTTTGATTGATTCCGGATCAAACTCCATATTTTTAAAGGTTCTGCTGCCCTTATAGGCGCTGTTCTTTACTGCATTTACTTTTACTGTATAAGTATTTTTGTTCTTATCCTGCTTCACTGTAGCAACATAATCTCTACCCTCTTCAAGAAGGATGCCATTGTAGCGAAGTTCAATCTCATTCTGAGATGCATTTGTGATTTTGGCTGAAATGTCTGCGGTTTTGCTTGCAAGATTCAGCTGCCCAAATTTTATCTTGATCACTTTTTGGGAATCTTTAATGTAGTTTCCACCTGCCTTTGGCGTCAACGTTATTTGATATTGTTTTCCGCATCTAATATGATCCATCGTTTCAATATCGCCATAGTCTATCCTGTATTCGTCCTCAGAAAGTACATGCTTTGCTTCTTTTACAAGAATCGCTTCGCTAATGGCTTTCTTGACATCCTGTAGGATTCCCGTTTTCGGTATCGCGCTGCTCAATGACACTGATACTTTACTAAAATCTTTTTGATTGATGGTAAAGGACAATGGAGCAGACTCTCCATAATACCCTTTGCCATTTTTACTTACACCGACTACCCATGCCTTTGCCGTTTCTTCTCCTGCATTGATATTGTTGCTGTAAATTACTTTGTACATACTTGAAGAAAGCTTTTTTCCTGTCGTTGTATCTGTTACCACAACACCCGGTTTCTGCTCCTTTCCGTTATATGTATACCCTTTTGCAGGAAATTTCTTAAATTCTACAAGAATATTTTCATCCGCAATCGAAAGAATGCCTGTTTCTTTCTTGAGAATATTAAATTTCACACTCTTTTTAGAGGTCCCTGTATAATTTCCCTTTCCTTCTACAGTCAGCGTGGACTGCGTGTCCTCATCTGCTGTACCATCTGTCGAAAGATGTATCATGTAATCCCCTTTGTTGTCAGCCCCGTCTTCGACAAGTTCCCTTGTTCCATCAGTTACCCTGACGGAAGGTTTTTCACCAAATACAATATCTCCCACAGGAGAAAGCGTAACATTGCTGATACTCTTTGGTTCAATTGTGAATTCTTTTGTAATGCTGCCCGCATATTCACCAATTCCCGTTACAGTTACCTTTGCAGTATTTTCGCCCGCATTTACATTATTGCTGTAGCACACCGTATAATCCGCATTCAGTTTCAGTTTTTGTGTCGTTGCCTTACCCTTATCATCTGTATATTGATAAGCTACGATCATAACAGGACGAATCTGCTCGCCTGTATATACTGCACTGTACTCGTTTTGTTGTTTTGGGAACTGCACACTGTTGATCAGCGGTTTTTTCTCCACCTCTTCGCTTTCCTCCCAGCCCGCGTAGAGTGTTATATTATTTGTGATGGTATTTTTTTCAAAAAACCATAAAGTCCGGCAAGCTGCATCTTTATACCAGCCTGTAAATTTGTAGCCTTCCGCCTGGGGTGATGTCGGACATTTGATGATACTTCCCCACTGGATCTCTGTATACGTTGCATATTCCGGTAATGCCGTCCCGTGTCCTTGCAGGTTAAAGGTTACTCTATAAAACATTTTGCTCGGATCCGGTTTTGCCATTGTTACCGTCAATGTCACATATGCTCTCAGACCATTGTACATTACGATCAATGTCCTTGTTCCCGGAGAATACGTGGAAATTTCCAAGACATTCGTATAATAATCGGTAACAATGGTTGCTGTCCCTTCACTGTCATAGTATGTTACCAGCAAGTCATCCGTATTGACAGAATCTCCACATTGGTAAGTTGTTTTTGTTTTTTCGGCCGTAATATAGGGTTCTTTTTTTGTGGTGGGAGCATCATTTTTGGTTAGTTTCACACTATAGCTTAAATTCTGCGGCAGTGTATCAATAGCTGTTCCGTCCGGCTGGTACCAGATATCTCCTGAATTCCTAGGCAATTCAACAGAAAGTGTGAGATTACAAGGGGTGTTCATTGTTGACAACCCGGTACAACCTGAGAATATTCCGCTCATATTTAATACATTTTTTACATCAAAATTACTGAGATCCAGCTCAGTCAAGCTACTGCAGCCTCTAAACATACCATGCATATCTGCTACTTTACCTGTATCAAAATTACCTAAATCTAAACTTGTCAGACTACGGCATCCCTCAAACATCTGGTTCATGCGCGTTACATTTGTCGTATCAAGACAGCTCACATCAACGCTTACCAAATTCGCACACTCATAAAACATATACGATGCATCTGTCATGCCTGTTACATTAATTTCCGCAGATGTAATGGATTCTCGATACTCATAACCCCATGGCGCTCTTCTGCTCGCGTCAGTATCACTGGTAAACTCTCCGGTTCCTGTCACGGTCAGCTTTCCATCCTGATCAATTACCCATGTAATATCTCCATAACTGCCACTTGCAATATTCCCATCATCGTTTTTGGCAGTTACAGTCACGGTGCAGGTCACTATCTCAGTGCCCGCAGACGCTGTAATGATGCAGATTCCTTCCGAAACCGCTGTTACCACGCCATCTTCCACAGTAGCAACAGAATCATCACTGCTTTCCCACGTTACTGTCGCATTGGTAGCATAACTTGGCGTAACAGTTGCTATTAATTCTACTGTTT
>JAIEDW010000369.1 GCA_029067805.1 Lachnospiraceae bacterium | reverse complement strand
TCTCTAGGCTGCTATTGGGGCTTATTGTTTTCGGAGAGATCTATTTTATTGTTCTGCTCAACAACGGCGTGACACAATTCCAGATAGGCATCCAGGAAATTATCGGCGGTTTTACTGTGTTCAGCTTTTTGCTGTGGCTGCGAATTGCGGATGATTTTAAAGACTATGAATTGGACTGCAGGCTTTTTTCCTATAGACCGCTGCCCTCGGGCCGGGTCAAAAAAAAGGATCTGGCGATTTTTGTGACCATTCTGATTGCAGTGACGGTGGGGCTGAACGTTGTATTTATGAACAATTTCTGGTTCTTTTTGTTCCTGTATGTCTATGGAACACTGATGTCACTGTGGTTTTTTCATAAGAAAAAGATACAGAAGAGTCTGCCGCTGGCGCTGGTCACGCACAATCCCGTGCAGATGATCATGAATGTGTATATCATTTCCTTTACCTGTATCAAGTACGGACTGAGCGCATTCACCCTGACCAATTTTCTGGCAGCGTGGACGCTGTATTTTCCTGCGCTGATATGGGAGGTTTCCAGAAAAATCCGGGCGCCTAAGGATGAAACGGAGTATGTCACTTACTCCAAACTTTTTGGTTACAAAAAGTCCACCATGTTTGTGCTGATACTTACTTGGGTGGATATTCTCACCAATGTGCTGCTGGTGTGGAATCTGAACAAAATTTCCGTAGTGGCACTGCTACTGAACACCGGGTGGATGACTTGGAAGTTTGTGCAGTTCATGGAGGAACCCACGAAATTTAAAATCGTGGAAAAGGTGGAGCGGTACACCTATATTCAGGAATCTATGATGCTGATTACCATAGCCGCTTACATTATGTTTGGAAAGGTCTAGCGCAATGATTGTCACAGAGGAAAACTACAAAAATTTCAATATGGGAGCAAAAGCGGAGAATCTGTTTGTGATGCAGAAAAACGGCGTAAATATCCCGCCGTTTTTCTGCTTTTTCAAGGAGGATACTCAAGAGGCAACAGAGTATGCTGCGAAATTTTTTGATTCGTCCGAAAGGATAGCTCTGCGCTCCAGCGCCTCTGCGGAGGACGGTAAAACCACCTCCTTTGCAGGACAGTTCCGTACCTGTCTGCATCTGTCTCCAGAGGAGCTTCCCAAGGCGGCTCAGCAAGTTTGCACCGTGCCTAAGAACGCTGGATTTATAGAATATTGCAAGATGTATTGTATCAATCCGAGTGAAATCCGAATCTGCGCCATCGCCCAGAAAATGGTGGATGCAGAGCTTTCCGGCGTACTGTTCACTGCCAACCCCCAAGGGATATTGAATGAATCGGTGGTGGTGATTGGCAGAGGAACAGGAGAGAATGTTGTAGCGGACAGAACCGACACCACGGCCTATTACTGTAACCGCCCAGAGGGTCTGTATTACAGCGAGCAAAGCGGGGATTCGCCGCTACTTTCCGAGAAATTACTTATGGAGTTGTTGGCGCAGGGGGAGAAAATCAAAGAGATTTTTCGGTGGGGAGAGGATACCGGCACGGAATGGGATATTGAGTTTGCCATCAAAGACAACGAAATCTATATTCTCCAGGCACGTCCCATCACCACGCTCGGTCCTACGGTCCGCCCCATTATATTGGACAACAGCAACATTGTAGAGAGCTACCCCGGAATCACGCTCCCACTCACTCAGAGCTTTATCCGGGAGGCCTATTATCATGTCTTTCGACGGGTGGTGCTACGTCTCACTCACGAGCCGGATACGGTGGCGAAGTTGGAAGACATTCTGCACAATATGGTTGATACGGTCAACGGGCGGGTATATTATCGTATCAGTAACTGGTATGATGTGATACTACTGCTGCCCTTTTCCCGCAAAATTATCCCCATATGGCAGGAGATGCTAGGTGTGAATAATAAGACCGTAACTTCCCATGCGGACAGAAAAACCGGCTTTGTCACCCACGCCAAAGTTGCCCTTTCCTTTGTGAGGCTTATGGTGGCCTGCCCCAGGCTTATGGAGCAGCTGAATCGGGATTTTAAAAATATGATAGAAGATTTTGAAACGGTAGATTTAAACCAGGCAGACAATGCGGAGATTCTGGCGCACTACAAAAATATGTTGGAAAACGTTACGGAAAAATGGGACTTGACACTGGTCAATGATATGTATGCGTTTCTGTATACAGGTCTGTTGAAATCCCGGCTGAAGGCGAGGAAAGTCCCAGATGCAGAGGCGTTTGCAAACCGCTGTATCTCTGGTCTTAACGGCATTGAGAGCATGAAACCTGTAAACGCTCTGACAGATATGGCGGATATGGCAGTCAAACAGGGCGCACTGGCACAACTGCGGGAAATCCACAGCTGCACAGACTATACCGAATATATCTCTGGCGGCGGAATTTTGGCGGAGAAAATGAAAGACTATATTCAGCGCTACGGTGACAGGAACGCCGAAGAATTGAAACTGGAGAGCAGTACTTTCCGCACCAATCCCGAACTGCTGGCGCAGAAAATAGTGCAGTATGCAGAACAGGGAATCACTGTGTCTGAGCCTGAGGATGCCAATGCTCCCCGGCTCAAGGGATTGTGCCGCATATTTGCAAAGAAGGCGGCTCTGGGCATCAAAAACCGCGAAAAATCACGTTTGAACCGCAGCCGTCTGTACGGAATGATGCGCGCCATGATGCTGAAGGTGGGCGAAAATCTGACAGAAGCAGGAAGCCTTGACCGACAGGCGGATATATTTTATCTTACCTATGAGGAAGTGGAGCAGGCGGTGACAGATGACAAAAATCTGCGAGAACTTGTGGCGGAGCGCAAAGAATTGTACCGTCAGTATGAGAAATTGCCTGCATACACAAGGCTGATCTTTGCAGACAAGGTGTTCAATAAAAACCCGAAAAAAGTGGGGGGAATGCAAGCGGCAGTCTCGGCGAATCGTCTGGAGGGAATTCCTTGCTCTGGCGGCAAAGCCAAGGGCGAGGTGCTGCTGATAGAGAACCCCTGTCTGCAGACCGACACTGCGAGAAAGATTCTCGTGGCGAAAATGACCGATCCGGGCTGGGTATTTTTGCTGGCAGGGGCGGCAGGAATTGTGGCGGAAAAAGGCTCTCTGCTCTCCCACACGGCAATTATCTCACGGGAACTCAAAAAACCTGCCGTGGTAGGTGTGGAGGGAGTTACCCGGCTGTTGCAAAACGGCGATCTGGTGGAAATTGATGGCGGCACGGGGCAGATTAACGTAGTGTCCCGGGCGCGAGATCGGCAATGAGGCACAAACCACAAACAGATAAACGTATCTGTGAGCAGTGCGCCTCTCATAGGATGAAGAACATATATTTAGCAGGAACAGAGGAAGGACATATAAAATGAGTCTTAACGCAGTTATTTTCGGGCCACACAGCAAGAAACATATCAAAGATTTTCTGGCTCTGCCGAGACGGCTTTATGACAGTGGGGAGCTGATGCAGAATGAGAAGGAGGAGCGCGCATTCTTAACTAGAACTCATGTTCTAAGTCATTATTTTACGGTGACCTCCATACTGGTGTACGAAGGCGGAAAGGCTGTGAGCAGGGGAATTCTCACGGTGTACCCGGAGGATGAGGTGGCCTATCTGGGATTTTTTGAGAGCGAGAACAACAGCGCCGCTGCAGCGCTGCTGTTCCACACAGCCTTTGAAGCAGTCAAGAATATGGGGTTGAAGAAAATAATCGGTCCGGTGGACTGCTCTTTCTGGATTAAGTACAGGTTAAAGACCAATGCGTTTGGCAGCCCCTACACAGGAGAGCCATACAACAAGGATTATTATCTGAATCTTTGGGAGGAGAATGGTTTTCAAGTGTGGGAACAGTACAGCTCCAATCATTATATGGTGGTAGAGAATGATGAGGGCTGCGAGAAATATATGAAACGGTTGGCTCAGAAACTGGATCAGGGATATGAAATCAAGAGTCCCGATCCAAGGGATTTTCACAAGACCATGCGGGAAGTCTATGGTCTGCTGATAGAACTATACAGTGTCTTCCCTACCTACAAGAGAATCACAGAGGCGGAATTTTGCAAACAGTTTGAGTATCTGAAATCCATTCTCAACTACAGTATGGTGAAAATGGCATACTACCGAGGAGAGGCGGTAGGTTTCTTTGTTTCCATCCCGAACTATGGCAATACAGTGTACGGCAAAATTCATCTCTGGGAGCTGCCTGCAATCCTTGCCAAAAAGAAGAAACCTGACAGTTATGTCATGTTGTATATGGGAGTGGACCCCAAGCATAAGGGGCTGGGAAGCGCCTTTGCGGAGGCGATACGCAGCGAGCTGAAAATCCAACAGGTTCCGTCCGTGGGTGCTCTGATACGCAATGGCAACTACAGCCAGAACTATGTGAAAAAGCTGATTGATTTTTCCTATGAGTATGTGCTTTTAGAGAGGTGGATAGATTAAATTTATTTGTTTTTGACTTGATTTTTCTTGGTGTTCTTTTAGATGATGAAAAGTCACATTGGATTTTTCAGTCACCCGCTCAGTCACCTACATGTGCATACATATTTCTCCCTATAGAAATTGATACTTTCCTTTTCCATGTCCACTTACTGAAATAATCACTTTACTATCAAGCATCAACTTTATCAATTTAGACGCTCCTGAAGGTTTAAGCCCTGTAATCTCTTCTACCATAGACCTTCCGAAGTAAGTATCCCTTCCGCATTTAGAAAATATTTCGCATACATGCCCAATTGTTTTTCTCCCTTTTCAGAAAAAAGTTCCTAATTAACCACTCAACAAACTGGAATTTGTCACTTTCTACATACTGTATTGCAAACAACAATCATTAGCAAAACATCAACAAGAATAATTCCAAGTGAAATATATGCAAAACTAGCTGGCAGCACATCCTCAAACAAGCCCATAACAAGAATGAGAACTGCTATAACTGCCATTCCAAATCCTGTTGTTTTACATAATTTCTTTTCATCGTATTTTGCTTTTTCTTCTTTTGATGCTGTATTATATCCAGAAATAAACCAGCTTCCATGACCAGAAAGTAAAACTATGGAAATTATCAAAAATATTACGAATACCACCCACATTATCCAATCTGCCCCATTCGATATGTCTGCTAATTTCATTATATTATTTCCTCCGCCAAATCCCGATTTGTTAACGTTATTATAGCCTATTTTTTACGGGTACACAATTCCGAAAAGGGAGTTGTTTTTTTGAAATAATGTTTGAAAACAATAATATTTTATTCTCAATGTCCACTTTTGCAGATAAAAGTCCACTTATATGCATTGCTCGATTATGAAGTTCATTTTTTTCACCTAACAAAAGATTTCTCAAAAATAACTCTAAATACTCAGTTGTCTCATAAATGCCATTTTTTAAATCACTATAGTCGGCCCTCACAAGTGCATTTCTAAAATACCATGCATTTTTAGCAAAGATATCATTTGTGACATCAAAACCAAGTTTTCTCAAATTTTTAATAAAGAAAACTGCAGTAGTCCTAGTGTTTCCTTCACCAAAGATATGAATCTGCCATTTATTGCTCAGTTTTTAACAAATTTAAGTGATTTGTAGAACTACTGAATTTTAAACCTCTATACTATTCAATAATTCATTTCTATAACTGATTTTGCTTTCTACTTTTTCAAAATATCTCTTCCATTCTTGATCTGTTGCTTTTAAATATCCAAATTTTATAGTTCTGTCCCAAAACAAATCTACTTTTTCACCACTTAAATAATGTTGCAATTTATTTTGATTAATAAATTCATTTACAGACCCAAATACCTCTTGAATATACTTATTCCAGCTCTTCACCTGTTTTGAATTATATAATTCATCGTCAATTAATCCTAACATTTTGGTATCCCATCCATCTAATGTACTACCTGATTTGTAATTTGTAATAATTGGAATCATATTTCCACCCGTATATACTACTTTTAGGAATTCTAAACATTTTTTACATGCACTTTCATCTCGCCCAAATTCTTTAGCCATCCATTTTGAAACTTCTTCATTGCTCATGTTTTCTAATTGACTTCCAAAGTCATCAAAGAATTGCTTAGTACACGTTTTCCTATTAATTTTATTATTCAATTTTAAAAAAAACTTAAACGGTTTCCACCATCCAGTCATTAAATCAGCACTAATTTCACCAATTGGAGCATTTAACACTCTTTTACCTGCTTTTTTCTCAACAACCTTCCACTCAGCATAACATTTCAATTTTTTATATTCATTAATTGCTGCATCACTATACTCAACATCAGGTCCTTTTACCATTAACCAAAACCATAATGTATTGTACAAGATATTTCTTTCCTTCCATGTTTCAATTTGTTCTTTTGCAAGATATTGCTCTGTACATCTCAAATCATTTATCATCTATTTTCTCCTTAGTCTAATATCTCCACAATTCCTCATAACTTATTTTATCATCTCGACAAATTTATCAACATAATTATAATTTTCTTCCCACAGGAGTACAACCCTAAAAAAAGAATACTTTCATATTTGTCTTTATAATAAAACAGGATATGGAAAGTCCATACCCTTATATATCAGCATATTTTCTCATGTTATTCAACTTCCTTTTTGCATTGTGTACACTGCTTATGGAAATGCCCATCAGTTCTGCAATCTCAGCATTTGTTTTCTTACACCAATGACAGTGGTAATAGACTGTCTTTTACCTGCTCATCTTGCCAACCAGTACAAATTTGGGTGTTATCCCTATCTATCTGTCTACTGTCCTTTCGTTTTTGCCAACTTTCAGGGCTATCTGCTTATTATCCAGCAATTCATGATATCTGAGTCCAAGCATTTCTTCTTTTAACTGAGCAACTTTCTGCTCTGTATTTTTACGTTTTTTCTTCATCTGATTCTCAATTTTCTTTTTCCCAGACTCCTCTGCCCTTTTATCAGCTTCCTTCTGCCCGATGAGCTGCTTCATATGCCTCTGCTCTTCCTCTGTTATATCAAGAAGCTCTACGATTGTGCGGTTTCTATATTTAACTGCATCCTCATAGTCCTCTTTATATCTCTCATAATTACACTTCGCATAACGAATAACTGCATCTAAAGAATCATATGGAGCCACCAAAGACCTTGCTTTATTGAGGTCAATTTCTATAATCTTAATGGATTAGCTACCTGATTTTTTACGCGACAAAAGAACACATGTCTCCACATGCACCGTCTGCGGAAACATGTCTACCGGGCAAATCCGTTTCAACTCATACCCATTCGCGCACAAATACTTCAAATCCCGCGCCAGCGTTGCGCTGTCGCAGCTTACATAGACAATCCTTTTCGGCGCCATCTTCACCATTGTCGCAAGGCATTCCTCGTCACAGCCTTTTCGGGGCGGATCGACACAGATTACGTCAGCATAAAGCCCTTCCTCCTCATATAATCTCGGAAGAACCTCTTCCGCCTTCCCTACATAAAATTCAGCGTTATCTATGTGATTCCGTTCAGCATTCTTTCTTGCGTCCTCTATCGCCTGTTCCACGATTTCCACGCCGTAAACCTTTTTCGCTTTTTTTGCCATAAAGAGGCTTATCGTGCCAATTCCGCAATATAAATCACAGACCGTTTCTTCTCCGGTAAGACCTGCGTATTCTAATGCCAGACTATAAAGCTTTTCGGTCTGTATCGGATTCACTTGATAAAAAGACATTGGTGAAATGGAAAAAGAAATGTCTCCTATAACATCTGTTATTGTATTATTGCCCCAAATTGTACGACACGTTCTTCCCATAATAACATTTGTTTTTTCTTTATTGATATTAATTGTTAAATTTGACATACCTTCCAGATTTGACAAGGCATTCACCAGTTTTTCCTGATGTGGAAGTGTATCGGCATTTATGATAACACATGTCATTATTTCTCCCGTAGCGAACCCTTTGCGGATCAAAATATGTCTCACAATTCCCTCACCTGTGATTTCGTTATATGGCGTTATTTTATTTTCCTTCATATATTGAATAACAGCCTCAAGTATTTTTTTATTCTCCTCCACACCAAGCGCACATTCGGTGTTTGGTATAATAACATGCGTTCTTCCAGCATAGAATCCCGTAACAATCTCGCCATTCTTGTCCTCGCCTACCGGAAATTGCGCCTTATTGCGATAATGATATGGTGTCAAACCCTGTGTATCCATTCCAATAATTGGCTCCATTATGCTTTCCAGCAATTCAAGCGAAAAGCCGCCGATACGCTGTAAATTATTTTTCACCTTGTCTGTTTTAAATAACAACTGTCTTTTATAATTCAACGCCTGTATCTGGCAGCCACCGCATTGTTTATGATATTGACACTTCGGTTCTGTCCGTTCTGTTGATGGTGTTATGATATTCATCAATCTGGCGTAGGCATAACCCTTTTTTACTTTCATAATCTTTGCTTCCACCATGTCGCCTATCACCGCATCTTTTACAAAGAATGTGAAGCCATCTATCTTTCCGATGCCCGCTCCGTCTATCCCCATATCTTCAATAACCACTGTTATTAAATCTTCTTTCCTGTATTCCATCCTATTCCCTTTTCTATACCGTACCTCTAAGGTTTGATTCAAACAATCTGTTAAATCCCATCCAGCCTGTTTCCTGTGTAGACTCTAGGATTTCTTTGAATGTTTCTAACTTTGCATCAGTATTATCCGCATAATTCAGCGCCACAGCTTCTATAATCGCGGGCTTTTTGGGTGAGCCAAACTCATACTCGCCATGATGTGAAAGAATGCAATGCTTCAGCTCCATTTCCAACATTGGCGGAAAGTCTGTAATTTCCTTTACTTTTTCCCCGATCATCTCGGAACCGATTACAATATGTCCCAGAAACTGTCCCTCGTCCGTGTAATCATTCATCGGAAATGCGCTAATTTCCCTTGTTTTTCCGATATCGTGGCAGATTGCTGCGGTCAAAAGCAAATCTCTTTTTAAAACAGGATATGCCGTACAATAATAGTCACAAAGCTTTGCCACGCCCAGCGTATGCTCCAAAAGCCCTCCAATAAAACCATGATGAACCGATTTTGCGGCTGACGCCCGTTTAAACCGCTCCGCAAAAACATCATCCTCCACAAAAAATTTTTTCAGCAGCGCATTCAGATATGTATTTTCCACACTGTCAATCATTTTCAAAAGCTCGGCAAACATTTCGTCAAGGTCTTTTTTGCTGACCGGCATGTACTCCCGCTCGTCATACTCGCCCTCCGTACACTTGCGCACACGCTTTACATTCACTTGCAGCGCCCCGTTAAAACTTGTGACATCGCCGTAAACCTCGATATATTCCATCGCATCAAAATCGGCAATGCCCGCATTATTCGGGTCCCAGATCTTGGCATCAAGCGTGCCCGTTTTGTCCTGCAAAATCACATTGTCGTAATTCTTTCCGTTTTTTGTCACAGCAGAACTTTTAAATTTGCAAAAATAAATGTCAAAAACTCTGTCGCCGTCCTTATAATCCTTAATATACTTCATCTTAAACCTCCAATCGATTCTATAATTCCTGCGAATTTGTGCCTCTGCACAAATTTGCCGATTGAAAAATCTTTGATTTTTCAATCTATCCTTTTCTCAATCTCTCTGTATCGGCTGTACCGTAAATGTAATCTCTTTATAAGAAGCAACGTCTGCCCTCTGCACGACCACGCTGAGATTCCTGTCAATCACCGCATCGCGGAGCGCATTCATATAGTCAGACGAGCTGTATATCTCCTTTTCTCCCACCCGGACAATGATGTCGCCCCTTTGTATTCCTGTGGTCATCGCGGGCGAATCCATATCGATTGAAAAAATATATGCGCCTTGCGGCAATCCCATTTCCGTCCTGTCCTGTGCCGCGATATCCTGTGTGTAAATGCCAAGATACGGAATGTCCTCATCGTTTGAAAGCTTGGTTATCATTCCTTTGAGCTCCGTTATTCCCATTGCCGAGAGAAGATTTTTCGTGTCGGAATTGTTGTAACTGTTGTCAATGATCCCGATTACCTCGCCGTCAAGATTTACAAGGATTCCGCTTGGATTTTCACTTGCGTAAATGTCCGTCGTGATCAGTTTATATCCGTTGTCGGCAAGTTCAATCGTATTGTTCTTTGATGTTACAATTCCATAACATACGTTATCTTTGTATCCAAACAGATTTCCCACCGCAATGATCGGTGTGCCAATCAGTCCCGACGATGCCGAGCTTCCAAGCGTTGCGACCGATATATAATCAAGCGTCGTACCGCTCACATATTTCAAGTCAACTGCAAGCACTGCAAGGTTTGTGCCAACGTCATATTTCTTGATTGTCGCATCGGCGTTTACCCCGTTATAGAACGTTATGCGTATGCTTTCTGCCGTGTCGAGTGGCGACTTTTTTGACAGGATCAAAAGCTCTTTGTTATTGTTCGCAATAATCACGCCCGCCGTCGTGCCCTCGCTTTGATAAATATTGTTAAACCAATCCACATCGGAGCGTAGCGCCGTCACAGTTACCATGCTTGGCGCAACCATTCCATACGCCTTATACAGTTCCTCATACTGGGTCTGATACGGCTTCAGCGCGGATATTTCTTCTTCCTCCTCATCATCCCCTGTATCCGCAGGCAGCATATCATCCGGATTTGATTCCGTGTCTGTTTTCGGCATGTTATCCGGCTGTGTGTTGATTTGAGCGCTTTCCTCCTGTTCCGCCTGTACCGTGGTCCCCTCCGTAAGCATATCCTCGGGCAGCATCTCTTTTTGCTCCTGCGGAAACGTCACGACCTCCGGCGCCTCCTCGGGGTAAAGCCAGTTATTGAGGAGCGGCTCCAGCAGCAAAAACGACAGACATGCCAGCAAACCAAACAGTACTGCCATCATCGCGGTTATGATTGTTCTTTTTATGAGTTTCTTCTTATTAATAGGGCGTTCTTTTATCTTTTCCTGTAAAAAATCAAAATCACTCGCCGTATCGTGCTGTTCCGGCTCCCTGTTCTTTTCTTCGTCAGACATGATATTATACTCCCAATCTACTTTCATCGCTTATAAAAAACTTTCATTTACCAATCTTATAGGAAACAACTATAATGGCAAATATTTGTCGCTTGCTATAAGTATATCCGATAGCGAATAGGCGGTCAATGTCAAATTTTTTGCCTTATTCTTTCCGATATGTTATACTAAGATATATTATATAAATTAGGAAACGATTTGATTTTTATGAAAAATGGGGAGTATTATGAACGAAAAAGCATTACGCATACTGGAATACAATAAAATCATCGATATGCTGACCGAAAAAGCGACCTCTGCCCCGGGCAAAGAGCTTTGCAAAATTTTAAAACCCATGACCGATTTGGCAAAGATTGAGGAGGCGCAAAAACAGACTGCCGATGCGTTTTCCCGTCTTGTAAAAGGCGGACGCGCTAATTTCAGCGGAAACACAGATATCAGCTACAGCATCAAAGTGTTGGAAATCGGCGGCGCGCTTTCCGCTCCCGAGCTGTTGAAGCTTGCCGCATCGCTTGCCTGCGCGGCGAGAGCGAAATCCTTTTCACGGACGGAGCGCGATGACGAAATCGAGGACAGTCTGCAAAAATTTTTTGCAAATCTGGAACCGCTGACTCCGCTGCAAAACGAAATCAACCGTTGCATTCTCTCGGAAGAGGAAATTGCTGATGATGCGAGCGCTACGCTAAAGCACATCCGCCGCAGCATCAATCTTACCAACGAAAAAATCCACAGCCAGCTCACAAACATGGTGAACGGCAGTTACCGCACATATCTTCAGGACGCAGTCATTACTATGCGCGACAACCGCTACTGTATTCCCGTGAAATCAGAACACAAAGGCAATGTCCCCGGTATGATCCACGATCAGTCCGCAACCGGTTCCACACTCTTTATCGAACCGGCGGTAATTGTAAATCTGAATAATCAGTTGAAGGAGCTCGCAATTCAGGAACAAACGGAAATTGAAAGAATTCTTGCCGAATTAAGTGCAAATGCATGTGAATTTACCGAAGAACTTGCAAATAATTATCGTCTTTTGACGATTTTGGACTTTATTTTTGCCCGCGCGGGACTTGCAATCGACATGAACGCATCGCGTCCGCTATTCAATAACAAGCGTTATATTAATATCCGCAAAGGCAGACACCCGTTATTGAATAAAAAAACAGTCGTTCCGATTGATATCAACTTGGGCGCGGATTTTGACCTTTTGGTTGTGACAGGACCGAACACGGGCGGAAAAACCGTGTCCTTGAAAACCGTTGGACTCTTTACGCTGATGGGACAGTCCGGACTTCATATCCCTGCGCTTGACCGCTCAGAACTTGGCGTATTTACGGAGGTTTATGCAGATATCGGCGACGAGCAGAGTATTGAACAGAGCCTGTCGACCTTTTCGGCGCATATGACAAACACCATCTCCATCTTAAATAATGCCGACGAACATTCGCTGTGCATTTTTGATGAACTTGGCGCGGGTACCGATCCCACGGAAGGCGCCGCGCTTGCGATTGCCATCTTAAAGCATCTGCATGACAGGGGCATTCGCACGATGGCAACAACGCACTACAGTGAACTGAAAGTATTTGCCCTCACGACACCGTACGTTGAAAACGCGTGCTGCGAGTTTGATGTGGAAACGCTTCGCCCCACATACCGGCTCTTAATCGGAATTCCCGGAAAGAGCAATGCGTTCGCGATTTCCTCAAAACTCGGACTTTCTGACGAAATCATCGAATCTGCCAAGGAACACATCAGCGAGGAACAGGAAAGCTTTGAGGATTTGCTCGCGAATCTTGAGGACAGCCGACGCACGATTGAACAAGAGCAAAACGAAATTCAAAGTTATAAGTCGGAAATTGCTTCCTTAAAGCAAAAGCTGGAACAAAAACAGGAAAAACTGGACGCACAGAAGGAACGAATTTTGCGTGAGGCAAACGAGGAAGCGAAAAAAATTCTTCAGGACGCAAAAGACGTGGCAGACGAAACCATCCGAAGTTTCCAGAAGGCAAACAGTCAAACTTCCATAAAAGATTTGGAAAAAGCGCGTACAAAAGTACGTGATAAGATTAGTGAAAAAAATAACAAACTGGCAACCGCGGAACCCAATCCTACACATAAAATCCTAAAACCAAATCAGATTAAACCGGGCGATCTGGTGAAAGTCGTGACAATGGGATTAAAAGGCACAGTATCTTCCAAACCCGACGCAAAGGGCGATTTGTTTGTGCAGTGCGGAATCATTCGCTCCAAGGTCAATATCAAGGATTTGGTGCTTGTAAACGAAGAAACGATGCCCGGAATTGCCGGCTACAAGAAAAGTTTTGGAGGCTCCGCTTCCGGCGCAAGCCGCATCTCCTCATCCAAAACAGCTACGCTTTCCACGGAAATCAATCTGCTCGGTCGCACGGTTGATGAAGCGCTTGCAGAACTGGATAAGTATCTCGATGACGCTTATTTATCCCATGCCCCGAGCGTGCGCATTGTCCACGGAAAGGGAACGGGGGCGCTCAGACAGGCTGTGCATCAATATTTAAAACGGATTTCCTATGTAAAGTCGTACCATTTGGGAGAATACGGTGAAGGTGACGCCGGCGTCACGATTGCAGAATTCAAGTAAAGGAGAAACTATGGCAAATAAACAGAAAATTTTAATTGTCGATGATGATGAAAACATCGCGGAACTGATTTCATTATATATGACAAAGGAATGCTTTGAAACGAAAATTGTGTACGATGGTGAGTCGGCATTGAAAGAGGCGGAAACCTTTTCACCCGACTTGATTTTGCTCGACTTAATGCTTCCCGGCATCGACGGATACCAGGTGTGCCGCGAAGTGCGTCAAAAATCGCAGACGCCGATCATTATGCTTTCCGCAAAGGGCGAGGTCTTTGACAAGGTACTCGGTCTTGAGCTTGGCGCCGACGATTATCTGGAAAAACCCTTTGACACCAAAGAGCTTGTCGCACGCGTAAAAGCAGTGCTGCGTCGCTATAAGACGGCTGCGCCCGCCGCGCCTGCCACAGACGCAAAACAGGTAAGCTACCCGAACCTGAGCATCAATCTTACAAATTACTCCGTAATCTACAACGGAAACACTGTAGATATGCCGCCAAAGGAGCTTGAACTGTTGTATTTCCTTGCCGCCTCGCCAAACCACGTTTTTACAAGAGAGCAGCTTTTAGACCAGATTTGGGGATATGAGTACATTGGCGACACACGCACGGTCGACGTGCATATCAAGCGACTGCGTGAGAAGATAAAAGACCATGAAACATGGCGGATTGCCACAATCTGGGGCATTGGCTATAAATTTGAGGTAAAGGGGTAGCATGAAACGCACATTATATCTGAAATTTGTACTTGCATATATCATATTCGCCTTTTTCGGCTTTATTGTGGTGGCAACGTTTACGTCGAGCATGACGCTTGAGCACATGAAACGGGAACGCGCGGACACGCTTTATAAGGAAGCGCTGCTGATTGCCGACTCCTACGCCGCTGACCTCTATAACAGCGAGATCACGCTCGAATCCGTGTGGCGTCAGATTAACGCGATCGGCACGTTTGTCGACGCCTCTGTTTGGATCGTCAATCCCTCGGGGCTTGTCATTTTGGATTCAAGCTCCCCGCTTGACATTGAAAATCCCACCACGATCCCCAATTTCAGTCCCACCATCACGGGCAGCTCTTTCTATACAGTCGGCAACTTTTTTGGCATGTTTGATGAGGAAATGATTTCGGCATTTGCTCCGATCACAGCAAAATATAAAGTAAAGGGGTATGTGATCATTCACGCATCCATGACCGATTTGGAACGCTCGTGCAACTCCCTTTTAAATATCTCCTACATTACGCTGGTAATCTTGTTTTTGCTGTCACTGATTATCTTACTGTTCTTCACGGAAATGGTTTATATGCCGCTGCGCAAAATTACCCATGCCACGGAGCAGTATGCCGTCGGCAATTTCCGCTATGAATTTCAGGTTGACAGCGAGGACGAAATCGGCTATCTTGCGGCATCTCTCGCCTACATGGCAAGCGAGGTCGCAAAGGGTGAGGACAATCAAAAACGGCTTGTGGCAAATATCTCACACGATTTCCGCTCACCGCTCACTTCCATGCGCGGTTATCTTGAGGCGATGCTTGACGGCACAATCCCCGCAGAACTGCATGAAAAGTACATCGGCGTCGTATTAAACGAAACCGACCGCCTGACAAAACTCACAAACTCGCTGCTCACATTGAACAATCTGAACACAAAGGGCATGATCCTTGACCGCTCCGACTTTGACATTAATCAGGTCATCAAAAATACGGCAGCCTCTTTTGAAGGAACCTGCCGCAGTAAAATGATCACAATAGAGCTTGTGCTTACAGGGGAAGAAATGCTTGTCAATGCCGATATGGTAAAGATTCAACAGGTGCTTTACAACCTCGTTGACAACGCGATCAAATTCAGTCACAAAAATACATCTATCAAAATAGAAACAACCGAAAAGTCAAACAAACTTTTCGTTTCCGTAAAAGACAGCGGCATCGGCATTCCCGCCGACAGTCTGAAACTGATTTGGAACCGTTTTTATAAGACAGACCTTTCCCGCGGAAAAGATAAAAAGGGGACTGGGCTTGGGCTTTCCATCACAAAGGAAATCATTCAGTCGCACAACGAAAACATCAATGTCATCAGCACAGAGGGCGTCGGCACAGAGTTTATCTTTACCTTGGAGAAAGTCGAGGACGATTAATTGTTTTTCAATATTACCGTAAGCTGCACAAAACCTTCTTTTGGCGCAGATGCGGTAATTTTTCCTTTATGCGCATCCACGATGGATTTTGCTATGGAGAGTCCGAGTCCATAGCCACCCTTCTCGGAATTATGCGACTGCTCCGTACGGTAAAAACGGTCGAAAAACTGCTTTAACTGTCCGTCAGTTAGAGGCTCCGAACTGTTTATCACAGACAAAACGATCGTATGTCTTTTCTTTTTTAGTTTCAATTCAATCTCCTTTGACTGCGCATATTTTATCGCATTGTCGAGAAGAATGCCCGTTATTTGGCGAATGCCTTTTTCATCGCCGACATAAGAGAGCATCGGCGTGATATCCGCAAGAATCTGTTTGCCTTCGCTGTGGGCAAGTGTCTGAAACGACTGCACGGTTTCACTGACAACATCCGAAATCGGAAACTCGATCATTGTAAACGGTTCCCTGTTTTCGTCCATTCGCGACAGACTTAACAGGTCGTTTGTCAGTACCGCCATGCGCTTTGTCTGGTTACAGATATCCAAGAGCCATTCATTCTCTTCCTCAAAATCCATCGCAAGCGCTTCCGCGTCCGCGCTGATGATCGTCAGCGGCGTTTTCAGCTCATGTCCCGCCATAGAGATAAACTGCTTTTGTTTCTCATAGCTTTCCGCAACGGGGCGCACAATTTTTTTCGAAAAAATGATAATGATGACCATGCTTACAAGAAACGCTGCAAAAGAAATCAGGCCGTCAATGGCAATGGAGCCTTTGAACGTGTCAAGGCTTCTGCCGCAGTCTAAAAATATGACACATGTGTCACTTTCCTTTTGAACCTCTCGATATCGAAATGTCTGTACAAACCCGCATGTTTTCTCTTTGTGGAGCGCCGCATTGACATATTGCTCTGCCTGCGCATCATCCACCATAAAAATATTATCCGTATTAATGTCCGTAATTTCTCCGTCCGTCGAAATGGCGACCGTGAAAAATCTCGACTCGTACATCGCCTCGGGTGAGAGTTTCCTTCCGCCAAAAAAGCCTTTTTTTCCGAAATGTGCGTCATTTTTGTCCCAATCTGCTTCCTTGGGAGGCTTCATCGGCGGCATATCCTTTTCAGATATTTCCTGCTCGGGATGCTTCGCAGAATTCGGAAAATCCCCTCGCATCGTTCTGTCTGCAAGCATGTCAAGAACTGCATCCGCATTCGCCACCAGCTCCCTGTATGTGAGAATACTCCCTGATGTCACGATTACGATCAGCAGCAATAAAAGCGATACAGTCGAAAGTATGATGAATTTTGTGCGAAGCCTTTTTATCATAGTCTATTGTTCCTCTTTGCATTCGATATAATAGCCTGCATTTCTCCTTGCCTTTATTTCCACATCTGCCTTCAGTGCGACAAGCTTTTTGCGCAGATACGAAATATAGGTCCACACCACGTTGCTCTCCGCGTTTGTTTCCAAGCCCCATATTTTATCCATAAAATGCTCTGCCGATATGATTTGATTTGGATTGCGCATCAACAGTTCCAGCATCTGAAATTCCTTATTGGCAAGCGTAAAACTTCCAACAGGTGAGGACAGTTCAAAAGTTGCACTGTCAAGCGTGATGTTTCCAAAGTGAATCTTCGAATCTGCCTGTACTGTGCCTGTCATATTCCGCGTCATCGCCCTGATGCGCGCAAGAAGCTCCTTTGCCGCAAAGGGTTTTGTCAGATAATCGTTTGCGCCGCTGTCAAGCCCAAGCACTTTATCCTCAACTTCCGCCTTTGCCGTCAACATAATCACAGGCGTGACATTTCCTTGTGTGCGAAGCTTTTGCAGCACACTGATACCGTCAAGTTTCGGCATCATCACGTCCAAAATGATCCCGTCATATTCGTTTGTATCGAGATAGGCAAGCGCCTCTTCCCCATCATAAGCGGCATCTACCGTATAGTTGTTTTTCTTCAATATCGTTACAATTGCTTTAGAAAGCGATTTTTCGTCTTCCGCAAGTAAAAGTTTCACTCCGGTCTCCTCTCCGGCGGCTCTTCGTTTGGCTTTCCGCCTCTATGCGGCATTCCGTCATCGCCGCCTTTCATGCCCCCATGACCGCCGCCAAAGCCGCCCGGTCCATGATCGCCACCAAAACCGCCCATTCCATGACCTTCTCCGTAAATTAGTCCATCCATGGTAATCTGCGTTTCCTCTGTTCCCATTTTCAGCGTATATGTGCCGCCGTCTACGATTTCGGGACAACTTACAACAACGGAATTATATCCTTTTTCAATCGTCTGCGCAATCAGTTCGTTTCCGTCACTGTCCAAAAGCACGACATCTGTTCCCGACTGCTGTGCGGCTTGTATATTCACAAGAATGGAGCCCTGCGTAGAGCCGTCACAAAAATTTACAGCCATGCCGCTCTGCCCTGCAGCAACTACTGTTCCGCCGTTTATTTGCGCAGAAATGCCATAATCAAGTGCGCCGTCACCTCCGCCGGAAGAACCCATCACAAAGACTTCTCCGCCACTCACTGTAATATAACCGTTGGAATCAATCCCGTCACCTTCCGCATTGATCGTTACCGTACCACCCGTAATATTGACATTTGCATTTTCCTGCGTGTCACTCATTCCGTGAAATCCGCCCATATTTTCACTCTGCGCTGTCTGTGTGAAAGTCCTTTTGTCTGTCGCATTCAATCCGTCATCGGAAGAAGTAATATCAATTGTGCCGCCACTGATATTAATCAAA
>JAIEDW010000368.1 GCA_029067805.1 Lachnospiraceae bacterium | reverse complement strand
TGTGTGAGGTAACAGAGGGTTTGTATGTTAAATGAAGAAAGAATTAAATTAATGACCAAAATGGCATGCTATGAGGAGCATGAGGGCAAAAAAAACGTAGCGATCGGAAGCTACTTCCGGGGGGATTATATTGCCTTACAGGTAATCAAATCAATGATAAGCGCTACGATTGCCTTCTGTATCCTGTTTGGTGTGTTCATTATGTATGACTTTGAAGTGTTTATGGCAGATTTATATAAGATGGATCTGTTTGAATTTGGAAAGTCTGTGATCATTGCCTATCTGGTTTTTGCGGGGGTTTATGGCATTATTTCTTATGGTGTTTATACGTTCCGCTATGCAAGGGCAAGAAGAAGTCTGAAAATATATTATAATAACCTAAAAAAGCTTGCTTATCTTTATGACAAGGAAGGCAAACGCTGATTTTGGGAGTTGGAGAGTTAATTGTTATGACTGATCTGTTGGTTTTTCGGGAACAGCTAAAGAAGTTTTACAGTAAATATGAGCTGTATATAACGCCTGCGGCGAAGTTTTTGCTTGCTCTGGTGACGATATTGGTGATCAATGCATCTATCGGATATATGAGTGAGTTGAAAAATTTTGCTGTGGTGCTTGTGTTGTCACTGATGTGCTCTTTTTTGCCAACGAATTTTACTGTAGTGCTTGCGGCGCTTGTGACGCTCGGACATCTGTACCGCTTTTCGATGGAATGTGCGGTGGTGGCGCTTGCCGTATTTTTGCTGCTGTTTATCCTGTATTTTCGGTTTTCACCGAAAGATACGCTGGTTGTTTTGTTTACACCGATTTGTTTTGTGTTAAAAATACCATATGTTATTCCAATTGCTGTCGGTCTTGTAGGAACGCCGTTTTCGGCAGTATCGGTGGCGAGTGGCGTGATCGTCTATTACACCGTTCACTATATGAACGCAAGCGCCTCTGTGCTTAGTACCTTTGAGGAGGACGGAGCGCTTGAAAAATTCCGGTATGTGATTGACGGGCTGATGGGAAACAAAGCGATGTACGTCACCATTGTGGCATTTGTGGCAACGCTGATTGTGGTATATTTTATCAGAAGACTGAGTATAGATTATGCGTGGACGATCGCGATCATTACCGGAGCGCTTCTGGATATTTTACTGGTATTGTTTGGCGAACTGCTGTACAATACGCATCTTTCCATTATCGGATTGATTTTGGGAAGTCTTGTCGCTGTGGGTGTTGCCAAGATACTGGAATTTCTGGTCTTTAACGTGGATTATTCCAGAACGGAGCGTGTGCAGTTTGAGGACGATGAGTATTATTATTATGTGAAAGCGGTTCCGAAAAATACGGTAGCGACGCCGCAAAAGCGCGTCAAGACAATTAAAGTGCCGGAAAAAGCAGTGAAACGAAATTAGGCAGTTGCATATGGGGATTAGTGTGGAATGAATACGAGCATGATTATGGAGCGGCTAAGTTCATATTTTACATCATCATCTTTGCATGGCATGAACGTAAGATGGGAGGATATAGTGGAGATTATCATTATATCCTTTTTGCTGTATCATATTATGGCATGGGTAAAGCATACAAAAGTCTGGGTGTTGATGAAGGGTATCATCGTGATACTTTTATTTATCCTGATTGCGATTATCTTTGAGATGAATACGATCATATGGATTGCGGAAAATGTTCTGAGCATTGCCGTGATCGCCGTGATTGTTATTTTGCAGCCGGAACTGCGGCGCGCGTTGGAGGAGCTTGGAAGAAAGACCTTTATTTCCGGATTCATGCCTTTTGAAAAGACGACGGAGGAGCGGTTCTCGGATAAGACTGTCAATGACATCGTGAAGGCGTGCTTTGAGATGGGAAAGGTAAAGACGGGTGCGCTTATGGTCATTGAGCAGAATGTGCTGCTTACGGAATACGAGAGAACAGGGATTGAGGTTGATGCACTCATCTCGAGTCAGTTAATCATCAATATTTTTGAGCATAATACACCGCTTCATGACGGTGCGGTGATCATCCGTGGAAACAGAATCGTGTCGGCAACTTGTTATCTGCCGCTTTCGGATAATACAGAGATCAGCAAGGAGCTTGGCACAAGACATCGTGCCGGTGTGGGCATCTCGGAGGCAACGGACGCTTTGACGATCATTGTGTCGGAGGAAACGGGAAATGTGAGCGTTACTTACGAGGGGAATCTGTACAGGAACCTTGATGCTAACGGACTGAAGGAGAAACTGCTCATGATACAGAATAAGGACACGGACGAAAAGAAACGCAGATTATGGAAAGGCAGGGTTAAGGATGAAAAGTAAGCTTCATAAACTCGTTGCTTTGATCACAAACAATTTCGGTCTGAAGCTTTTGGCCGTAATCGTGTCTTTGGGACTGTGGTTCGTGGTAAACAATATTAACGACCCGCTCGAAACGGCGCGCTTCAACAATATTCCCGTTGAGATTCTTAATGAGGAGCAGATCACCAACAGTGGAAAGGTTTATGAGATTATTGACAATACAGGTACCGTGAACGTGTCAGTGACGGGAAAACGTTCTGTGTTGCGCTATATTACTAAGGAAAATATAAGGGCTGTGGCTGACATGGAGGAGCTTACCTTCATGAATACGGTCAGTATTGAGCTTTCCAGCACGCGCAATAACTCTGAACTGGAGTTCAAGGGAAACATCGACAGTGTAAAGCTTTCTATCGAAGACATGAAGCGCATTCAGATGATCATCAATACCTCGACGAGTGGAGAACCTGCGGTAGGATATATTGTGGGAAGTGTTACGCCCAGCCAGAATATTGTGCGTCTTTCAGGTCCCGAATCTGTGATTGATCAGATTGACCATGTGGAAGCTGTGGCGAGCATTGACGGATATGCTACCGATATTAATACGAATGTGGAATTAAAACTTTATGATGCACAGGGAAATGATGTCAAGAGTAATTCGATCAAGATGAATATTTCCACGGTAAACGTGGCGGTCACGATTCTTGCGACAAAAGAGGTTCCGCTTGACTTTGTGATTTCCGACGAGCCGGAACCGGGATATATTGCAAACGGAAAGATTGAGAGTGTGCCAAATACTGTCTTGCTTGCGGGAAGAAAAACGGCGCTTGACACGGTGACGAAACTTACGGTTTCGGATCCGGCGCTTAGTTTAGAGGGGAAGAACGACAATGTGACAAGCATTGTTAATATCAGGAAGTATCTGCCGACGGGCACACAGTTTGCGGACGGCAATTTTAACGGAAACATCAGCGTTGAGGTTGGTGTTGAACCGCTTGCCACAAGAGAGTTGGCGATTCCTGCCAGAAATTTTGCGGCGGGATTTGGAGGTCATGCAAAACCAGACGCGCTTGATGCGGTGATCAGTGAGTTTGACAATCGGGAGAACGCACAGCTTCGCGTGAGAGTATCGGGTACACAGGAGGCAGTCGATGCGATAGATGAGGAGCGTGTCATCGGCGTTGTTGACATGGATCGGATTTATGAAAGTCTTGCGCTCGAGGAATGGCAGGCGGGACACTATGAAGGAGAAGTGTTGTTTGACTTTAAGCTTGCGGAAGATGCTAAGATACAGACGGATCGTACCTATACGCTTACGGTCGTGTTAAAGGAGCATGAGGACGCGGAAGATGAGGGCAGTAATGACTGATAACCTTTGAAAGGAGCATGGATTGTAAAATGGCAAGACTTTTTGGAACGGATGGCGTAAGAGGTGTGGCAAATGATGAATTGACGCCGATGCTTGCGATGCAGCTTGGTCAGGCGGGAGCGTATGTACTTTCGAAAGAGAAAGCACATAAACCTACGATTATGGTGGGCTGTGATACGCGTATATCGGGCGATATGCTTGCGAATGCACTGATGGCGGGAGCGTGTTCGGTAGGAGCAAATGTGGTGTATGTAGGTGTAATTCCTACACCAGCGATTGCTTATCTGACGAAAAAATATAGAGTGGACGCGGGCGTTGTCATTTCGGCGTCGCACAATCCAGTTGAATTTAATGGCATAAAATTTTTTGACGGAAACGGGTTTAAGCTTCCCGATGCGCTGGAGGATGAGATTGAGGCACTGATTCGGAGCGGAATGAAGGATGTTCAGTTCCCGACAGGTCCAAGCGTGGGAAAGGTGAAGTACCGTACGGACGCAAGGGAGGAGTACATCAATCATTCAGTACAGGCGGTGCCCGTAAATCTGACGGGAATGAAAATTGTGGTTGACTGCGCAGAGGGTGCATCACATTATACATCTGTGGAAACACTAAAAGAACTGGGAGCGGAGATTGTCGCAATCCACAATAATCCCGACGGCACGAATATCAACGCAAACTGCGGTTCGACACATATGGGAGAACTTCAGGCGCGTGTCGTTTACGAGCGGGCAAAGATTGGTCTTGCCTTTGACGGAGACGCGGACAGGCTGCTTGCCGTGGATGAAAACGGAAAGCAGATTGACGGTGATGTGATCATGGCTATTATCGGCAATCACATGAAATCAAAAGGGCAGTTGAAGGACAATACCATAGTGGCGACTGTGATGAGCAATCTCGGTTTCTTCCTAATGGGAAAAGAAAACGGAATCAATATCGAACAGACAAAGGTCGGCGATCGCTATGTGCTTGAGCGCATGGTTGAGATTGGGGCAAATCTTGGCGGCGAACAGTCTGGACACATTATCTTTCTTGATGAAAATACGACGGGAGATGGTCTTTTGAGTGCGCTTCATCTGCTTCAGGTGATGGTGGAAACGGGGAAATCGCTCTCAGAGCTTGCATCGATCATGACGGTGCTTCCACAGGCACTTGTGGGTGCACGGGTGCCAAATCACAAGAAAGACAGCTATATGGAATATGCCGAAATTGCCGATGCGATAGAGCGGGTGAGCGAAAAGTTTAAAGGCGAGGGCAGAGTGCTGATCAGACCATCGGGTACGGAGCCGCTTGTGCGTGTAATGATCGAGGGCAAGGATCAGGCGATGATTGAAAAAGAGGCGAGGGCGCTTGCGGAGCTTATTCAGAACGTGATGTTCTAAAAGAACCTTGGGGGAAGATACGGAAAGGATAAGGGAGCGATATGGTAAGCCAGAAGGTAGTCATTCAAAATCCGACAGGTCTTCATCTGCGTCCGGCAGGAATCCTTTGCAAGACGGCGATGCAGTTTCATGCGTCAATAACGTTTCAATTCCGTTCGACGAAGGCAAATGCAAAGAGTGTTCTTGGGGTGCTCGGCGCATGTGTAAAGAGCGGTGATGAAATTGAGATATTCTGTGAGGGCGAGGACGAGGAGAAGGCGTTAGAGGCAGTGGTGAAGGTGATTCAAGATGGACTTGGAGAGTAGGTAATGGCCCGAATGGAAAAAGTTCGGGCTGTTTTCGATTGGAAGTGACCGCATAAACGAACACGATTAGGAGGATAATAGATGAAAAAGATTATAGTGACAGGCGCAAACGGACAGCTTGGCAGAGCAGTCAATCAGGTGTATGCGTCCGGCAGCGAATATGAGTGTGTCAATACGGACGTGAATGATTTGGACATTACCGACGTTGACGCAGTTGTGCGGTTTGTCGATGAGATAAAACCGTATGCGATCATCAACTGTGCGGCACACACCAATGTAAACGGGTGTGAAACGGACGTGGACAACGCATACCGCATCAATGCAATCGGACCGAGAAATTTAAGCATCGCGGCGACACGTGCGGGAGCAAGACTTATGCATGTTTCGACCGATTATGTATTTGACGGACATGCAGACACTCCATATACGGAGTTCGATGCGCCTAACCCGGAGGCGGTCTATGGAAAGACAAAGCTTGCGGGTGAACAGTTTGTGAAGGAGTTTGCAAAGGATTATTTTATTATCCGCACGGCATGGCTTTATGGCGACGGTAAAAATTTTGTAAAGACGATGCTTGGACTTGCCGAAACGCACGATAAGGTAACAGTTGTCGGCGACCAGTTCGGTTCGCCCACCAGCGCAAGCGAGCTTGCCAAGGCGATTGCCTATCTTTTGCCGACGGACAACTTTGGGCTGTTTCACGGCACCTGTGAGGGGATTACAAACTGGGCGGATTTTACGCGCGAAATCTATCGGCTTGCGGGAAAATCTACGGAGGTTGTTACTGTGACAAGTGAGGAGTATGAGAAGAATACCACGGGCGTAGTGGCGCCGCGGCCGGCATATTCCGTGCTTGAGAACTATATGCTGAAGCTTACGACAAATCATATGTTTGCAGATTGGGAAAAAGCGATTGCAGAATATATTCAGAACATGTAATATGGTACTAGAAAACAATTGAGAAAACAGGGAGGAAACAATGAATAATATTGCATTAATCACCGGTATAACAGGTCAGGATGGCTCTTATCTTGCAGAGTTTCTGCTTGAGAAAGGTTATGAAGTTCATGGATTGATTCGCCGTCATAGTCTTTCCAATACGATGAGAATAGACCATCTTATCAATTCGGACTATCATAAGGTAAAGTTTTTCTTGCACTTTGCGGATACGACAGACTCTTCCAATCTGATGCGGATCATCGGAGAGATCAGACCGACGGAGGTCTACAATCTTGCGGCACAGTCACACGTGGGCGTATCTTTTGAGGTGCCCGAGTACACGGCTGATGCTACAGGAGTGAGTACGCTCAAACTCCTTGAGGCAATCCGTGTAAATGGTGGAAATTGCAGATATTATCAGGCGTCTACTTCAGAGCTTTTCGGCGGACTTCCGGAAACCGCGCCACAGAGCGAACAAACGCCGTTTTATCCAAAGAGTCCGTATGGCGTTGCAAAACTTTACTCATACTGGATTACCGTAAATTACAGAGAATCCTATAATATGTTCGCTTGCAACGGTATTTTGTTTAACCACGAGTCACCAAGACGCGGGGAAAATTTTGTTACGAGAAAAATAACGCTTGCGATTGCAAATATCATAGCAGGAAAACAGGACAAGCTTTCTCTCGGTAACATGAACGCAAAGAGAGATTGGGGATTTGCCGGCGATTATGTGGAGGGTATGTGGTTGATGCTGCAGCAGAACGCGCCGGGAGATTACGTGCTTGCGACAAATGAAACACATACCGTTCGAGAGTTCGTTGAGGCGGCTTTTGGTAAGCTTGGGATCAATATCCGCTGGGAAGGCGAGGGTGTTAACGAAAAAGGATATGACGAGAAGACCGGGAAGTTGCTGGTTGATGTTAATCCCGAGTTTTATCGTCCGGCAGAGGTGGAGTTCCTGTGGGGAAATTCCACAAAAGCAGAGAAGGAGCTTGGCTGGAAGCGCAAGGTAGACTTTAACGGATTGGTTGCGATGATGATGGACGCTGATTTAAGGGAAATTGCAGGCATGTCATGCGAGCAGTTTCGCGCAAAGAGGGAGGCCGGCAATGAATAAGTCCGATAAAATATATGTAGCGGGACACAGAGGACTTGTGGGTTCCGCAATTGTCAGAAGTCTTGAGGCAAAGGGATATACAAATGTCATCGGGCGGACACACAAGGAACTTGATCTGACCAGTCAACAACAGGTGCGGGATTTTTTTGAGAAGGAAAGGCCCGATGTGGTTGTACTTGCAGCCGCGAAGGTGGGCGGAATCAATGCAAACAACACGGCGCCTGCAGAGTTTGCTTATGAAAATATGCAGATTCAGTGTAATGTTATCAAATGCTGTCATGATTATCAGGTGAAAAAGCTGCTGTTTTTGGGGAGTACCTGCATTTATCCCAAGATGGCACCGCAGCCCATTCCAGAGGATGCGCTTCTTACGGGGCCGCTTGAAGAAACGAATGAGGCGTACGCGATTGCAAAGATTGCGGGACTTGAGATGTGTAAGTTTTATAAGCGGCAGTACGGCGACGATTTTATCAGCTGTATGCCGACCAATCTTTATGGTCCGCATGACAACTATGATTTACAGGGATCGCATGTGATGCCCGCGATGATACGGAAATTTCACGATGCGAAGGAGAGTGGCGCAAAAACCGTGGAGCTTTGGGGAACCGGCACGCCGCTGCGGGAATTTTTATATGTGGACGATATGGCGGACGCATGTGTCTTTCTGTTAGAAAATTACAACGGTGAGCAGCATGTGAATATCGGCACGGGAAAAGAAGTAACAATTAAGGAGCTTGCGGAAACCGTAAAGCGCGTTGTGGGCTATGAAGGGGAAATTGTCTGGAACAGGGAAATGCCCGACGGTACACCCAGAAAACTCACGGACGTTACAAAACTTCACAATTTAGGATGGACACACAAAATTGAGCTTGAGGAGGGTGTGGAACGCGCATATCGTTGGTTCCGGGAGAATGTTCAGGCAGCCAGATTATAGCAACCGTTAGTTTTAGAAAGGTAAGGTTGACGGGTATGTACGACAGCCCGAGATTGAAAGCGCTTAAGAGAACTACATATTTATTGGTAAGCGCGGGATTTCAATCAAGACATAGAGGGTATCGGTATTTACGAGAGGCGGTGTGGATTGCATGGAAAGAGCCGGAAATGCTTCGTTCCGTAACAAAGTGTCTTTATCCCGAGGTGGCAAAACGTTTTGACACCACGAGCAAACAGGTAGAACGTGCGATAAGAAATACGATTGAAACTGCGTGGCTTTATGGAAATGCCGATACGCTTGCGGTCATTTTTGGAGACCTGTTTACCAGAAGCAACGAGCGTCCGACAAATTCAGAGGTTATTCAGGTACTGGTAGATAATATCTTTTGACGGGAGGATATCTGATTGAAAGAATATGCTAAGATATTAAGTATCATAGTTCCATGTTATAATGAGGAGGAGAGCGTTCCGCTGTTTTATGCGGAAGCAATAAAACAGGAGGCGTTTTTCCACGAAAAAGACGTGGAGCTTGAGTTTATCTTTATCAATGACGGATCAAAGGACGGCACGGTTGAGGCGGTCAAGGCATTACACGAAAAAGATGAGAGAGTGCATCTTGTATCGTTTTCAAGAAATTTCGGAAAAGAGGCGGCGATTATCGCGGGACTCGAGAAAGCAAAGGGAGATTTCACTGTGCTGATGGACGCCGACTTACAGGATCCGCCTGCAATCCTTCCGGAAATGTACGGTTATATTGAACAGGGGTACGATTCGGTTGCGACAAGGCGTGTGGACAGAAAGGGAGAACCGCCAATCCGTTCTTTCTTCGCAAGGCGTTTTTACGGGCTGATGCGAAAAATCTCAAAGACAGAGATTGTGGATGGTGCGAGAGATTACAGGCTGATGACGCGTCAGGTAACGGATGCGATTTTATCGATGCGGGAGTACAACCGTTTTTCGAAGGGCATCTTTGGCTGGGTTGGTTATAATACAAAATGGATTGAGTATGAGAATGTGCAGAGGGCGGCGGGAGAAACGAAGTGGTCTTTCTGGAAGCTGTTTTTATATTCGCTTGACGGGATTATGGCATTTTCTACGGCGCCGCTTTCCATCGCATCGTTTTTTGGAATGCTGTTTTGCGTGATGGCGTTTGTGTTTATGATTTTTATCTTTGTGCGTGCGCTGATCTATGGTGACCCTGTGGCGGGCTGGCCTTCTACAGTGTGCATTATTTCTCTGATCGGGGGCGTACAGCTTCTTTGTATCGGGATTATGGGAGAATATATGAGCAAGATGTATATGGAGGTCAAGGACAGACCAAAATATCTTGTTAAGGACGAATTTTGATGAAAGAGTTTGAGGAGAAACTGGTCAGTATTGTCGTTCCCGTGTACAACGCACAGGATTTTATCGGGGAAACGATACAGTATGTGAAAGCGCAGACATATGAGCATTGGGAACTGCTTCTGGTTGACGATTGTTCATTAGATAACAGTTGTAATATTATAGAGGAGATGCAGAGGACGGACGATCGAATCAAGCTGATTCGGCAAGAGCGCAACAGCGGCGCCGCAAGCTGCAGAAACAAGGGCGTCGGCTGTGCCCGTGGACGGTATCTGTGTTTTCTGGATGCGGATGATATTTGGGAGCCCGATAAGCTTGCGCGTGAACTTGCGTTTATGGACGACGGGAGAGGTTTTGTGTTTACCGGCTATGAGTTTGCGGATGAAAACGGACAGGGACTTGGCAAAATCGTGCATGTGCCGGAAACCATCACATACCGTGAGGCGCTGAAAAATACGACGATCTTTACCTCGACTGTGATGATAGACCGCACGATAATTGCAGATAATGATAGTATGATGCCGTGTATCGAGAGTGAGGATACAGCGACATGGTGGAATATTTTAAAAAAATATGGTACGGGTTATGGATTGGATGAGTGCCTTGTGCGGTATCGAAGGAGTGCGGGTACGCTTTCCTCAAACAAGTTTCAGGCGATCAAGCGGATTTGGAATTTGTACAGAAAGCATGAGAGACTCAGTGTTGTAAAAAGTTTTTATTGCATGGTGTTTTGGGCATTTCGGGCAGTTTTCAGAAGGATATAGATTGAAAAATCAGAGATTTTTCAATCGGCAAATTAGTATGAATATTGGAGGATACCGGTGGGAAGGATAGAGGCGGCAAAGCGAGCCATTATTTTACAGATGTCCTTGGTAGGACTTGTATTTCAGACCGCGCTGTATGTGTACGTATGGCAGCAGGTGTATAACGATATCATGCAGAGCAGTATGTGGAGAAGCTTTCACAGAAAGGGCTTCTGGCTTTTGGCAGCAGTCTATTTTTTGCTGCTTTTATTTTTCACAGCTACATACGGCGGCTTAAGGATTGGCTATTTGAAGCCGATGGATGTCTTTTTCTCGCAAGTGATATCGCTGATTTTTACTAACGTCATTTCGTATTTTCAGATTTCACTATTGTCCCTTGAACTGGTAACGCCCTATCCGCTGATTTTGATGATGCTTGCGGAGATTGCGATATCGGGCGTGTGGACGTTTGTAAGCCACAGGCTATACAAACAGTTTTTTCCACCAAAACGCCTATTATTTATAAGCGGGGAGCGTCCTGTTGACGATATTTTGAGAAAGTTTGAAACAAGGAAGGATAAGTATAATATCATAAAGTGTGTTTATGAGAACGAAGGACAGCGGCGGATTGAAGCAGAGATTTTAAAAAATTATGACGGGGTTGTGCTTTGGGATATGAACACCACACTTCGCAATAAGCTGTTGAAGTTCTGCTACAGCAAGGGAGTGCGGGTATATATCATGCCGAAAATCCCCGACATCATGGTCCAGGGCTCGGACAAGCTCAATCTGTTTGACACACCGATCCTTTTGATCCGAGAGTATGCGATGACGATTGAGCAGCGTTTTGTAAAACGCGCGATTGATGTGATTTGCGCACTGATTTTGATTGTGGTGACATCGCCGATTATGCTGATTACAGCGGTTGCAATTAAGATTTATGACGGGGGACCTGTTATGTATAAGCAGATCCGCTGTACGCGCGATATGAGGGAATTTAAGATTTTAAAATTTCGCAGTATGCGCAGTGATGCGGAAAAGGATGGCGTGGCAAGACTTGCGTCGAAAAATGACAGTCGTATTACGCCTGTCGGCAAGGTGATTCGTAAGGTTCGCATTGACGAACTGCCACAGCTGTTTAATATTTTAAATGGAGATATGTCCTTTATCGGTCCAAGACCAGAGCGTCCTGAGATTATCAGGCAGTATCAGGGAGAGATGCCAGAGTTTACGTTCCGGACAAAGGTAAAGGCGGGACTTGCGGGTTATGCTCAAGTGTATGGAAAGTACAACACCACGCCATATGATAAGTTAAAACTTGACTTATTTTATATTGAAAATTACAGTGTGTGGCTGGATTTAAAGCTGATGCTTTTGACGCTTAAGATTTTGTTTAAGCCGGAGAGTACGGAGGGTGTGGACGAAAATCAGACGACGGCGATTCGCAACATTGCGCTTCAGATTGAAGAGGAAGAAAAAGGATAAATGGAAAAAACGGGAATGATTGTACGACAGGGGATAGACAGTAAGGCGCTATTGGTGACACTTATAAGGAAACTGCCGCAGCTTTTGTTGGTGGCGGCCGCTGGTGCTATATTTGGCAGCGGTCTTTATTGGATTCTTGCTTTTTATGCGTCGATCAATCATGCCGCATATGCGGTTGAAACAGAATATTATATTGATTTTTCCGAGGGTAGGATCGAGGCAAAAGATTATTACAATGATTTTACATGGAATGATGTGATTGCCACTGATTTGATACTTGGGCGTATGATGGATGCGTTGGGTGCCGGTTATGACAGAGAGGCTGTCAGACAGATGTTACACGCGGATATTTTGTCCGATGTGCGCTATCTTACGATAACCGTGACGGGGAGCGATGTACAGGCGGTGTCCGATGTGAATGCGGCTTTTTGCAATGCGATAACCGTATTTGGGGCATCCAGGGACGAATTTGATTCAATTGAACTGATAGAAGATAACGGCGTCAAAAAGGTGGAACAGGATTGGTTTTCGTGGAGAGCTGCCGTTCTTGGAATGCTTGTCTTTTTGGGTGTCAGGATATTTTTGATGTTACTGGAATTTATGGTGGGGGACCGCTTTTATACAAAAACGGATGTTATTAAATATCTTGAAATAAAGCCACTCGGATTACTATATAAAACCAAAAACAGGAAAAACGGCAGGCAGGAAAGCAGATTGCTCGAAAATTTAAGGGAACTGCTGAAAGCGTATAGGAACCTATACCTTTTGGATGCGGCAGACGGGGCGGACTCCGAGAATTTTATGGTGCAGCTGCGCGCATTGGATGCGGACCTTGATTTTGATGCGTTGAAACCTTGTGAAAAATATTGTGTTGGTGATGATGCCGCGATTTTGGTCATTGTGCCGTTTGAAAAAATATGCAGAGAAAAAATAACAGATGAGATTAATAATGCGATAATGCATGGTGGAAAGATAGCGGGGGCTGTTCTTACAGAGTGCGACAGACATTGGGTTCGGATGTATTATGGAAAAGGATATGGTACTGAATAGCTACGAAGAAAGGACGTGAAAGCGTGAAACTTCAAGTGTTGGTGTCGACTGTGGGCGAGGACATGGATACTTTGGCAGAACGTATGAATCTCGAGAGCGATGCGATCATCATCAATCAGACGGATTACTTTGATTATCAGGAATACAAACATAAAAATAAGAGGATACAATGCTTTGCGCTTGCAGAGCGCGGGGTAGGGTTAAGCCGCAACAATGCATTATTACGGGCTGAGGGTGATATTGTGCTCTTTTCGGACGAGGACATTGTGTATGATGCAGGATATGAGAAAGCTGTACTGGACGCGTTTGAAACGCACCCGGAGGCGGATTTTCTGCTCTTTAATATGAGAGTAGGTGAAGCGAGGGCGACTTACTATACGAAAAAATTTCATCGTGTGCACATATGGAACGCGGGACGGTATCCGACGTATTCGTTTGCGATAAAACGTGAAAAGCTTCACGCAGCAAATATAACGTTTTCGCTGCTGTTTGGGGGCGGCGCAAAGTACAGTAACGGAGAGGACAGCCTTTTCTTGAAGGATTGTCTGAAATATGGATTAAAGGTGTACGCAGTACCCATAGAGATCGGACAGGAGAGAGCGCGGGAATCGACATGGTTTCAGGGGTACACGGACAAATTTTTTATCGACAGAGGAGTTCTTTATCATTTTTTGTACGGCGCTTTGGCATATCCGATGGCTGTGCGCTTTATTGCGGCGCACGGTAAAGTGATGTGTGTGGAAATTCCTAAAAAGAATGCGCTTGCCCTTATGAAGAAGGGAATCAAATCAGTGGAGGGGCTTTGAGTATGAACAGGGCATGCTCCGTGGTCTTTTATATGGCAATAGCTTCAATAACATGTGTTATGTCAAAAAAAGTATGCAGAGTGACAGTGGAAAATAAGACAGATGTGTGTCTTAGAACGCAGGCTTTGAATAAACTGTATCTGTGGGGGATTTTTACAATCCTTTTTGCAGTATCCGCGCTTCGGTTTGGAATCGGAAACGATTATCCGCAATATACGCTCACGGCGCACGAGGCATATGTGGGGGGATATGTTGTCACGGAACAGGGATTTAATTATCTGGTGCGCTTTGTCTATACGCTGCTTAATGGTGAATATTACGAGGCGGTTTTTGCTGTTTTTGGATTTGTCACGCTTTTGGTGTTTCTGCATGTATTATACAGGGACAGTGTGGATTTTGCGCAGAGTTTCTTTTTGTTTATGACGCTTGGGATTTATTTTCAGACGTTTAACACAGTTCGGTACTATTTTGCGCTTGCCGTGGCGTTTTGCTGTATGCGGTATGTGCTTGAAAAGGATTATATCCGATTTGTCTTTTGGATTTTAATTGCGGCGCTGTTTCATAAGTCTGTGCTTTTGGTGATTCCTGTATATTTTCTTGCGACATTTACGTGGAAACGATGGATGTTTGTGCTTGGAATGATTGCGGGTGTGGCATGCTTTGCGGCGAGAGGAATCCTTTTAGAGCTTGCGCTGATGCTCTATCCGTCGTATCGAAACACGATTTATCTTGACGGGGGCATGAGTGTTACGAGTGTGCTTCGAATTGCCACTGTGCTTTTGTTGTATTTGTGGTTTCTGCATTATATGGGAAAGGATTTTTGCAAGGATGCGGATTATCAAAAGATTCGCTTTTACGGACAATTGAATTTTGTTGCGTTTCTTGCGGCGACGTTTTTTTCCTTTTTGCCCGTGGTTACAAGGATTGTCTATTATTTCAGTATTTCCTGGTTGTTGATGATACCGCTTATGGTGGAAAAAATAGAAGATAATACAGTGAAAACGAGGGTAAGGTTTCTCATAATTGCAGTGTGCGTAGTGCATTTTATGTTCTTTTTGCTTCATGCGCATGAGGCGGGAGTGGGACTTTTGCCGTATCGGTCGTGGCTTTTTGAGGAGCGGTATGTGGAAGTGCCGCTATAAACAGTGTGAAAAATAAATTTTTCACACGACAAATTTATGCAGAGGCACAAATTTGCAAGTTGTATAAGAATGGGGATTGATATGAAAAATTCGGATAATCCGTTGTTTAGTATCATTGTTGTATGTCTGAATGCGGGGGAACGTTTAAAAGCGACTGTGGAAAGCGTGCTGTGCCAGACTTACGAGCATTATGAAATTGTCGTAAAGGACGGCATATCGACGGACGGTTCCGTGGAGGCGCTTGCAGAGAATGTGAAGGACAGCAGACTTCACATATATCAGAAAAAAGACAGCAGTATCTACGATGCGATGAATCAGGCAGTAGGGTTCGCAAATGGTGATTACTTTATTTTTATGAATGCGGGGGACTGCTTTTATGAGGATACTGTACTTGATAAAATATCAAACGTTATCTTAAAACAGGATAAGATACCTGACATTTTATACGGAAATCTTTACCAGAAAGCGTTGGGGACGGTTATCTATGCGGCGCCCGAAATCAATGACTTTACTTGTTACAGGAATGTGCCCTGTCACCAGACCTGTTTTTATCATCGCAAGTTGTTTGCGGAGCGCGCCTATAGGCCGGAATACAATGTGCGCGCAGATTATGAGCACTTTTTGTGGTGTTATTATGAAAAAAAGGCGGACATTGCATATGTGCCTGTTATCGTTGCATCGTATGAGGGCGGCGGATATTCCGAAACCAAGGAGAATAAAAAGCGTTCCCAAAGACAGCACAGGGAGATTACACGGCGCTATATGGGAGCGAGAAAAGCCGGGAAGTACAGGCTGATCATGCTGCTTACGCTGGCGCCGCTTCGGAGTATGATTGCGGAGAACAAATATTTATCTGTGTTTTACAATAAAATAAAAACATTTTTATATCGAATGATTGGAGCAGGAACACCCAAAAAGGAGGACTAGTATGAGAATACTCTGGTTATGCAATATCATGCTTCCGTTCATAGCCAAAAGTCTTGGACAGAAGATTGTTGTCAAGGAAGGCTGGCTTTCGGGACTGGCAGACAGACTGGTGCGAAACGGTGCGCAAAATAACATAACACTTGCTATTTGCTTTCCGGAATCGGATCATCTGAATATGGTAAAGACAGATACCTCGCTCTTTGCGAAAGCTATGGCGGATGGAATTGACTATTACATTTTCAGAGAGGATACCAACCATCCGGAAAACTATGATGCCGGTATAGAGGAGAGCCTTGGCGCCGTGATCGATGATTTTAAACCGGATGTGCTGCATATCTTCGGCACGGAATATCCGCATACGCTCGCAGCGGTAAAAGCATTCAACAATCCGCAGCGCACACTGATCGGAATACAGGGGCTTTGCAGTGCAATTGCGGATGTGTATATGGCAGGTTTGCCGCTTGCGGCGCAGAAGAAGAAAACATTTCGGGATATCGTAAAAAAAGACGGACTCCTTGAGCAGCAGGAGAAGTTCAAAAAGCGCGGAGAATATGAAGCGGAGGCGCTTTCGCGCGTGGGGCATGTTACAGGAAGAACCGATTTTGACAGGGAGATGACGAAGAAGCTTGCGCCACAGGCAGTCTATCATTTTTTGAATGAAACGCTCCGAAGTGAATTTTATGAAAACAAATGGAACATAGATAAGATAGAACCGTATTCCATTTTTATAAGTCAGGGAAATTATCCGATCAAGGGACTGCACTATGTGCTTGACATTCTTCCTGAGATTATTGAGGAATATGAACATACCGTGGTTTATGTGGCGGGCGATGTGATAACGGCAAATGACAGCTTAAAGGATAAGATCAAGCTGTCCGGATACGGAAAGTATTTACTGAAACAGATTAAGAAAAATAATTTGCAAGACTATGTGAAGTTTGTCGGAAGGCTCCACTCCGACAGAATGTGCGCAAGGTTTTTGAAAACACATGTTTTTTTATGCCCGTCTGCGATTGAGAATTCGCCGAACTCGGTGGGGGAGGCGATGCTTCTTGGCGTGCCCGTCGTATCTGCCGATGTGGGCGGCGTACACAATCTTTTGACAGACAAAAAGGAAGGTCTGCTCTATCCAAAGGATAAATCTGCACGAATGAAGGACGCTATTTTACAAATATTTGATGATGATAAACTTGCGATGTATTTTTCCGCGAATGCGAGAGCGCACGCAATGAAAACGCACGATCCGGAAACGAACTATAACAGATTGATGGAGATTTATCATGAAATTAACGATTGTATCTAACTATATCAATCATCACCAGATACCGATGGCAGATGCGCTGTATCAGCAGCTCGGGAACGACTTTGCCTTTATACAGACCTCACCCATGGAAGAGGACCGGGTAAAGATGGGGTGGGGAAATGAGGTGCAAAATATTCCTTATCTAAAGCTTTATTATGAGGAGGCAGAATCCTGCGCGGATTTAATGATGGAGAGTGATATCGTTGTTTTTGGCGGGGTTGAGGATGAGCGTTATATTAAGCCAAGACTTAAGGCTGGTAAGATCGTGATTCGCGCAAGCGAACGTCTGTACCGTGAGGGACAGTGGAAGTCGATTTCTCCGAGGGGGAGGAAAAAGAAGTATGAGGATCACGGACGCTATGCGGACGCGCCGGTCTATCTTTTGTGCCACGGGGCGTATGTGGCGTCGGATTTCGAGATTGTACATGCCTATCCGAACAAGAAATTTATGTGGGGCTATTTTCCGGCTGTAAACACCTACAATTTGGACAATCTGTTTTTTCGAAAACTCCATGTGGATCAGAACGGAAACACACAGGTGCGTTTGTTGTGGGCGGGGCGTTTTTTGAAACTAAAGCATCCGGAATATGCGATAAAAGCCGCAAAATACCTAAAAACACAAAATATTTCCTTTCATCTTGATATGGTGGGCGGAGGTGTGCTTGAGGAAAAACTAAAGCAAATGGTGAAGCGTTTTAAGCTTGCGGACGAGGTGACGTTTCATGGCTTTCAGCCGCCGCAGAGTGTGCGGCGATATATGGAGGAGGCGGACATTTTTCTGTTTACCAGCAACTATTTGGAAGGCTGGGGCGCCGTCTTAAACGAGGCGATGAACAGCGCATGCGCCGTAGTGGCGGGGCATGGCATTGGAGCTGTGCCATTTCTGTTAAAGCATGAGGAAAACGGACTGGTATATAAGACGGGAGATTTTAAGGAGTTTCGCGCATATGTGTTGCGGCTCTGTGCGGACGGTGCGCTCAGAAAGCAGCTTGGAATCAGCGCCTATAATACGATTACGAAAACGTGGAATCCGCAGGAAGCGGCTGATCGGCTTTACGCGTTCAGCGAGGGTCTTTTAAAGGGAGCAGTCAATGCGCAAAAGGACGGACCACTTAGCGTAGCGCCTGTTATCTCACCTAAAGAGGGATATCATTATACCCGCATAAAATAAGGAGCAGCATGAAAAAAACAAAGAGCAGAATCTATGTATGTCACACATTTTATCATGTTTATGTGTCGATTTTAAAGGAAATGAAGCTTGCAAGGATGCAGCCGTCCGACCAATATCAAAAAGCGGATATCGCGCTGAGCGCGATATCCACGAATTTTGAAAACTTGGGGGAACGGCTGAAAAGCACGGGGATTTTTGGAGAAATTATTGCGCTTGACGAGAAACGGGAGGAGTTTTTTCCCGAGCTTGCAAAGTATCGCGCAAATTACAGCAATGTTATTAAGCATATGATAAACCGCATGATTTTTACGAAGAAGCTTGCCAGATGTGAAAGACCATATATGGATAAGATTGATTTTAAAGCGTATAAGGACATCTATGTGTTCTGCGACAGTGACCCGATCGGATATTATCTGAATTACAGGCATATTTATTATCATGCGGTGGAGGACGGGCTTGACTGCTTAAAAAACCTTGATGATGCGTATGTGGCAAACAGCTCGCATTTTAAGTTAAAGACGTGGTTTTCCCGTCACAACCTCATTTTTATCATGAACGGTTGGGGAAAATACTGCCTTGACATGGAAATCAACGACAGGAGCGTTGTGCCGACGGACTGTCCGCGCTTTGTGGAGGAACCGCGCAAACCGCTTGAGGCGGCGCTGACATCGGAGCAGAAAAAACTGATGATACAGGCGTTTATCGAGGATGCGGATGCGCTTATGGAGCAGTTGAAACCTTCTTATGAGGGCGAGGAATTTGCCTGTTTTTTGACGGAGCCGCATCCTGTAGATGAGGAAGCAAGGAAAAAGGTCTGCTTAGACATTCTTGAGAAATACTGTAAAGGCTATCGCGTGTTGATCAAATCGCACCCGAGGGATATGATCGATTATGCGAAACTTTGTCCCGACGCTGTGGTGCTTCGGGGGCGTTTTCCCGTGGAGGTTTTGAATTTCTTTGAGGGACTTAAGATAAAACGCGCTGTGTCAATATTGACAACCGCTATGAACAGCATGGATTTCGTGGAGGAAAAAATAAACCTCGGCGCGTCGTTTTGGGACGCGTATGAAGAACCCGAAAAACATGCTTATAATAAAAAAGCGGGGCTGAAGCTTGCGAATGGTTAATGGTAGCATGGGGGATTAACGAATGCTGAAAATATTAAAAAAGATCAATATCTTGATGGATAAAAAGCAAAAAGGGCAGATGGCGCGGCTTCTCGTGATGATGATCATATCGGCGGGGCTTGAAACGGGCGCGGTCATGATGGTCATGGCAGTGGTACAGCTGATCATCAATCCCGTGGTGCTAGAGCAGGGGGAAACATACAAAAAGATATGTGAATTGCTTCATTTGCAGAACACGGTGCAGTTTTCCGTGCTTGCGATTCTGTTTTTGATCGGGCTTTATGCCGCGAAAAATATCTTTGCGTTTTTCTTGCAGCGCAATCTTTACCGCTTTGTGTATAATAACCAGTTTCAGACGGCATCGAGTCTCATGAAAAATTTTGTAAGACGCGAGTACGAGTATTATCTTGATGCGGAAACGTCTGTGATCCAGAGAAGCATAACGGCAGACGTGAGCAACATGTACGCGCTCATCATGTCGGTTCTGCAGATTGCGTCGGAAGCGATCGTGGCTGTATTCCTTGTAGTTGCGCTTGCAATCGAGGACCCTGTGATGACTGTGGTGATCGCAGTGCTTTTGCTCGTAACGCTGATGGTGATCAAAAATATCATCAAGCCGATCATGAACCGCACGGGCAAGGAAAATCAGGATTACGGCGCGGCGATGTTCGCGTGGATTTCCCAGACAGTACAGGGCATCAAGGAGATTAAGGTCGCGGGACGGGAGCAGTATTTTGTCGGAGAATATTGCAAAGTCGGCGAGGGCTATGTCAAGGCGATGGAGCGGTTCAGCCTGTTCAACAACACGCCAAAGCTCCTGATAGAAACGGTGTGCCTTGCGGGACTTTTGGGATATATTATGGTATTGATCTTGATTGGCGCCGATGTGTCGTCCATGGTATCGCTTTTTGCGGCATTTGGAATTGCCGCGATGCGTCTTTTGCCGGCGGCAAGCCGTATCAACAACCAAATGACAAGTATGGCGTTTAACGAGCCGTTTTTCTTTAACGTGAGTGACAATTTAATCGAGGAAACCGATGATGCGCACACGGATATTTCGTATGCGGTAGTGGCGAAAGAAAAGCTTCCTGTTACAAGAGAGGTGAAGCTTTCGAATATTACTTACCATTATCCGAACTCGGACAAGCTGATTTTTGACAATGCGACGGTCAGCTTTCCGATTGGCAAATCCATTGGTATCAAGGGCGCAAGCGGCGCGGGAAAGACGACAATTATTGATATTTTGTTGGGACTTTTAAAGTTACAGGGCGGAAAAGTGCTTGCGGATGATGTGGATATTCAGGAGCACTACAGGGAGTGGCTCGCCAATGTGGGGTACATTCCGCAGATGATCTTTCTGCTTGATGCGGATATTCGAAAAAATGTTGCGTTTGGCGTGCCCGAGGAGGAGATTGACGATGAGAAGCTTTGGTATGCCTTAAAGGAGGCGCAGCTTGACACGTTTGTAAAGACACTTCCCGAAGGTGTGCATACGGGAATCGGTGAGCGCGGTATTCGGCTTTCGGGCGGACAACGGCAGAGGATTGGTATTGCACGGGCGCTTTACAATGATCCCGAGGTATTGATTTTGGACGAGGCAACGTCGGCGCTTGACAATGAAACGGAAGCGGCGATTATGGAATCTATTAACAGGCTGCATGGTAAAAAAACACTTGTTATTATTGCACACAGGCTACAGACAATTGAGAAATGTGATATGGTGTTTGTGGTGGAAAACGGAAAAATTGTACAGGCATAGATTGAAAAAGCGGACAGGAGGGATAAGGTATGAAGCTCAGTATCGTGGTGCCGGTCTACAATATGGCGGGAGGGAATAAGCTTAAGTTCTGCCTTGATTCCCTTGTGAACCAGACGATATCGGACTATGAAATCATAGCTGTGGACGATGCGTCGACGGACAACTCTCTTGCAATCCTGCATGAATATGAGTCCAATTATCCGTGGAAATTTAAGGTGATACAGTCATATGAGAACGTAAAACAGGGCGGTGCGCGAAATAAAGGCATCGACGCGGCAAAGGGAATGTGGATCGGTTTTGTCGATTCTGACGACTGGATTGCTCCCGATATGTATGAAAAGCTGCTTTCTAAGGCGGAGCAGACGGGTGCGGACGTGGTAGGGTGCGATTACTGCATGACTGATACGCAGAGCATGAGGGTCGGGAAGCTGATGCCGAACAACACACTTGAGCAGACAGGTGTGCTCGACCGCGAGAAGTATAAGCTGCTTGTGATGAATCCGGGAAGCATGGTGATCAAGGTGTATCGAAAGAATGTAATTGATGCGAATCATCTGCGGTTTCCCGAGCGGACGTTTTATGAGGATAACTGCGCGTCACCGATATGGATGCTCCATTTTGCGCATTTCGAGAAGGTGGAGGAGCCGCTTTACTATTATTATCAACATAATCTTTCAACCGTACATGCGATTACCAGGGAAAAATGTGAGGCAAGACTATCGATGGGAAAGATGCTGATCGAGGAGGCAAGAAAGTACGGATTTTACAAGAAATATAAACTGGAGTTCGAGTTTGCGTTTTCGAAGCTTTATTATATGAATACCCTGTTTACTTATATGCTTGGCATGAAACATCCAAGACTTGATTTCCTGCGTCAGATTGCGGACGGCATCAAGCAGGAGTTCCCTGATTTTCAGGATAATATCTATTATCAGAAGGAGTTTGACGCGGAGCAAAAAAAGCTTGCCGCGATGCATCTAAAATCGCCGTTTCGGTTTTTGATCTATTTTCAAATGCTGCATTTTTACCGCAATCATATACGAAAGAAATAGGAAAGGGAGAAGAGGATGCAGTTTACTTCGTTTGATTTTTTAGTCTTTTTTCCGATTGTTGTGCTGCTGTTTTATGTCATGCCCAAACGGTTTCGGCAGTTGTGGCTTTTGTTGGCAAGCTATTACTTTTATATGGGCTGGAACGCAAAATATGCGCTCCTGATCTTGATATCCACGGTCATCACATATTTGTGCGGTATCTTTACAGTGCGCATAGACGGAGAGTGCAAAAGAAAACGCCTGTTTATTTTGATTGCAAGCCTTGTGATCAATTTTGGGATTCTTGTCTTTTATAAGTATTTTTACTTTCTGCATGATACGATTGCCGCGGTTCTTTCTGTGTTTGGGATTAAATTGGGCGCTTCAAGACTTGACATCATACTTCCGGTTGGAATTTCTTTCTATACCTTTCAGGCTGTGGGATATACGATTGATGTTTATCGGGGAACAGTGAAAGCGGAAAAGAACTTTATCCGGTATGCACTGTTTGTATCATTCTTTCCGCAGCTTGTTGCGGGACCGATCGAGAGAAGCGATCATTTGCTGGGACAGATTGAAACGATAGCCCATAAGAAAATGTGGGATTTTGACAAGGTCACAAGGGGACTGCTCATGATGCTGTGGGGATTTTTTATGAAAATGGTCATCGCAGACAGAGCGGCGGTTCTTGTCGATCAGGTATTTGCTATCTACTATATGTTCGGCGGTGTGGCGCTGACACTTGCAATCGTACTTTTTGCGGTGCAGATTTACTGTGACTTTGCAAGTTATTCCGTGATTGCGCTGGGGGCGGCGAAAGTGCTTGGAATTGAATTGATGATTAATTTTGAAGCGCCGTTTTTTTCAAGAAGTATCCGCGAATTTTGGGGACGGTGGCATGTGTCGCTCAGTTCGTGGTTTCGGGATTATCTGTATATTCCGCTCGGGGGAAACAGATGTTCAACACCAAGGAAATATTTTAACACAATGCTGACGTTTGCGGTAAGCGGACTTTGGCATGGCGCGAGTTGGCATTATGTAGCATGGGGCGCGATTCAGGGAATCTATATCATAATAGGAGATATCTTAAGACCGCTTAAGACGCGGTTTCAAGATTTTTTTCAGGTACGCGTAAAAGCGTTTGGATATCAGTTCTTTCAAGGTTTATGCACCTTTTTCTTGTTTGTATTATCGCTGGTATTCTTTCGGGCAGATACAGTAAAAGACGCGCTGTATTATCTTTACCGAATGTTTATGACATTTGATGTGTGGTCGCTTTTTGATGAGTCCATCTATTATTTGGGATTGGATCGAAAGGAAATGAGCGTCATGTGGCTTGGAGTGTTGATCTTGCTTCTTGTAGATGCTTATTATGTAAGAAAGAAGGCGTTGTTTGATACGCTTGTAAAGGAGCAGCCGCTTGCAGTGCAATATGTGATCGTAGCGGCGCTGCTTGTCATGATCATTGTATTTGGCGTGTACGGTGAGGGATACAATGCGGCACAATTTATCTATTTTCAGTTTTAAATAAGGATAGCAGCAGCGCAATTGGCAGTTTCGAGGGGGATTTGCTTTGTGAAAAAAAAGAAATATTTCAGAGTTGCAGCAGTGACGGTCTTTTTCCTGTGGATTGGTCTTGTTCTTGCGGCGGCAAATGAAATCGTGTGTGCAAAGTTCATCGGAGATTCCACGACTATTGTGGACGGATTTTATGCAGAGAAGAAAAATGATATTGATGTGGTCGTGGTTGGCAGCAGTAATAGCTTTTGTACCGTCAATCCGCTTGTGCTGTACGAGGAATATGGCATCGCGGCATATGACTTTGGCAGTTCGTCACAGCCTATGAACATTTCGGAGCTTTATATTAAAGAGGTGTTGAAAAGACAGAAACCGAAGGTCATTGCGCTTGAGATCAACATGATGGTGGGAGATAGTATCCACAACGGCAGTGAAGCAGGACTGCGCTGGGGGTATACGAATATTCCGCTTTCGGTTGACAAACTCAAATGTATTTATCAATCGGTGGGAAAGTTAGATGCAGAATATTTTTCGTACGTATTTCCGATTTTTCGTTATCACAACCGTTGGAAAGAGTTAAGCAAAACCGATTACACATATTTTGGCAAGGATAAGACAAACTATACAAAGGGATATTTGGAAACGCAGTCCGTGGCAGAATATGCCATAAACATGAGTGATTATGGTTATGAGGGCGAAACATGGATTGGGGAAGACAATATCGTCTGTCTTGATGAGATTGTACAGTTGTGTCAAAAAAACAATGTGGAATTGCTGCTCTTTAAATCCCCCAAGGAAAACTGGCACAAATATGAAACGAAAGCGATCAGAGCATTGGCAGATGAGCGCGGACTTTTGTTCATTGATTACAATGAACTTTATGATAACGGAGAATTGGAGTTTGATGTCGCGGCTGATTTTAGAGATGGTGATCATCTCAATGACTTTGGGGCAAAGAAAGTCACAATGCATTTTGGGGATTACTTAAAGGCAAATTACGAGCTGACAGACAGAAGAGCGGATTCTGCGCTTAATTCGTGGGATCGGGCGTGTGATTATAAGCGAAGGGGCGAATGGCAGGATTTTATGGCGGCTGCGAAAGCAGAAGAGTGCTTTCGCCAACTTTTGGAGGATGAAAATCTGGTTATTATTGTCACGCGTACAGGCAGTGAAAAAGACAGCCGGGTACAGCAGTGGGTGTATCAAAACCGTAAAATGACACTGCATGTACAGTGGGAGGATAACGGTATCCACCATATGAAAATCGGTAAAAGCGAACTGGTACTGTCAAAGCTTGGTGATGTCTACCAAACTTTGATTGACGGGGTGGAATATTATCAGCCGGAGAGCAAATGGAATATTGTTGTTTATGATAAGATTACAAAAAGTGTTACGGCGAATCTTGTTTTTGATGAATGATATTTTGACGTTTCCGGAAATATATGGTAAACTGAGTCTGATTATGTAGTGAAACAATGATGGAGGAACATATATGTTATTGGATGATAAAACAATATTGATAACAGGCGGTACAGGCTCATTCGGGCATTGCTTTACAAAATATGTGCTTGAACATTACAAACCAAAGAAGATTATTATTTATTCGAGAGATGAGTTTAAGCAGTGGATGATGGCGAACGAGTTTGCCCAATACAAGGACAAGCTGCGCTTCTTTATCGGTGATGTGCGTGACTATGAGCGTATGAAGCGCGCGTTTGAGGGCGTTGACTATGTGATTCACGCGGCGGCATTAAAACAGGTGCCCGCATGTGAGTATAATCCGAACGAGGCGATCAAGACCAATGTAAACGGTGCACAGAACGTCATTGATGCAGCACTCAATACGGGAATTAAAAAAGTGGTTGCGCTTTCTACGGATAAGGCGGTTAATCCTGTCAATCTGTATGGCGGTACAAAGCTTGTATCAGATAAGCTTTTCATCGCTGCAAACGCGTACTGCGGAAACAAGGATTTGAATTTTTCGATTGTAAGATACGGTAACGTTGCGGGAAGCCGTGGATCTGTTATTCCGTTTTTTCAGCAGTTGATTGACGAGGGCGCAAAGGAGCTTCCGATTACGGATTACCGTATGACGCGTTTCTGGATCAGTCTGACAGAGGGTGTCGAGCTTGTAATCAAGGCGCTTGCTGAGGCTAAGGGCGGAGAAACCTTTATCAGCAGGATTCCGTCGTTTAAGGTGACAGATCTTGCAGAGGCAATGGCTCCGGGCATCAAGACGATAGAAACGGGCATCAGACCCGGTGAAAAGCTGCATGAGGTGATGGTGACCTCAGAGGATTCGATGACGACATACGAGTATGACAAGCATTTTATCATTTATCCACAGATGTTCTGGCAGGAGTCAAAGCGTCCGAATCCGAGCGGCAGAAAGGTTGAAGAGGGATTTTATTATTCTTCGGGAAACAATACACAGTGGCTTACGGTGGAGCAGATCAGAGCACTTTTAAAGACAGACCTTCACGCTTAATTGGAAAGGACTGAATGTGATATGGAAAAACCGGCGATAGAAGGCGGTACTTCCGTCAGGGAAACGAAATTGTTTTATGGACATCAGTATATTGACGATGCGGACGTAAAAGCAGTGTCAGAAGTGTTAGTGAGCGATTATCTCACGTGCGGTCCGAAGATTACGGAACTTGAAGAGAGGTTATGTAAACTTACGGGAGCAAAATATGCCGTGATGTGCAGCAACGGTACGGCTGCGCTCCATATTGCGGCGCTTGCGGCAGGCGTGGGAGAGGGCGACGAGCTGATCACGACGCCGATTACGTTTGCGGCATCGGCAAACTGTGCGCTTTACTGCGGCGCAAAGCCTGTGTTTGCGGATATTAATCCGAGAACATACAATATTAGTCCGCAAAGCGTCGCGGAAAAGATTACGGAAAAGACAAAGGCAGTCGTCGCTGTTGACTTTACAGGTCAAGCAGTGGAGCTTGACCCGTTATTGGAACTGTGTCATCAAAAAGGGCTCGTTCTGATTGAGGACGGCGCACATTCTATTGGTACAAAATATAACGGAAAACCAATCGGAAGCATTGCAGACATGACGACCTTTAGTTTCCACCCCGTAAAAACCGTGACAGGCGGTGAGGGTGGCGCAGTGCTCACAAATCGCGAGGATTTATATCAAAAGTTATTGCTGTTTCGTTCTCACGGCATTACGAAAGAAGAACGCTTTTATGAAAACGAAAGCCATGGACCGTGGTACCATGAGCAGATTGATTTGGGATATAATTACCGCATTACGGATATTCAGTGTGCGTTGATTTTAAGCCAGCTTGATAAACTGGAGCGCTTTGCGAAAAGACGCAGGGAGATTGTGGAGCGGTATAATGAAGCATTTCGCAAATTGCCGGAGCTTTTTGTACAGGAGGAAATTGCGGAATCGGATACGGTAAGGCATTTGTACATTCTGCGCATTGTGCCGGAACGGTTAAAGATTGACAGGAGAGGCTTTTTTGAGGCGCTTGCGGCGGAGAACATTGCATGTAACGTGCATTACATCCCTGTGTATTGGCATCCGCATTACGAAAAGCTCGGATATCAAAAAGGACTTTGTCCGAATGCGGAAAAGCTTTACAATGAGATTTTAAGTCTGCCGCTTTACTATTCGCTTACAGATGATGATGTAGCGGACGTGATTGCGGCAGTGGAAAAGATTGTTGCATATTATAAGGTATAGGAAACGACTTTTGTCGTTTCCTTTTGCGCGTTGTCGGCGCGAGCAGGGAACTTTGTTCTCTGCTCGATTTAGAAAGTTGGAGGTCTGCAGATGAAAAGTGTCGCAATCATTACAGCAAGGGGAGGCAGTAAGCGAATTCCCCGAAAGAATATAAAGCCGTTTTTAGGAAGACCCATACTGGAATACAGTATCGCGGCGGCGTTTGCGGCTGATATTTTTGATGAGGTTATGGTTTCCACGGACGATGAGGAGATTGCTAATGTGGCGAAGGCGGCAGGGGCAAAAGTGCCGTTTTTGAGGAGTGAAAAAACAGCAAATGATTTTGCTTCAACGGCAGACGTGGTGGACGAGGTGTTAAACACTTATGAAGAACAGGGAGTATGCTTTGACAGGGCGTGCTGTATCTATCCCACTGCGCCGTTTGTGACGGGGGATGCGATAAAGACGGCGATGCAACTTTTAGAACAGGAGCACGCTGATTGTGTAATCCCGGTTGTGAAGTTCTCGTTTCCACCGCAGCGCGGTGTAGTCATCGAGGACGGCAGAATTGTGCCAAAGTGGAAAGAATGCATGAACATGCGTTCGCAGGATTTGGAGCCGCTCTATCATGACTGCGGGCAGTTTTACTGCCTCAATGTGGAAAGTTTTAAGCAGCAGAAAGCAATCTGGATGGAGAATGTAGCGCCGTTTATTCAAGATGAAATGACGGTACAGGACATTGACACGCCCGAGGACTGGGAAATTGCGGAAATGAAGTACCGTTTATTGCATGGAGAAGGGAAAAACGGATAACGGTTTGCGTTATAGCGAGAGATAAGGGGGGAAACATGAGCAATATGATCAAGATTAACGGGAGAGCGGTAGGAGATGGGGCGCCGGCATATATTATCGCTGAAATGTCGGCAAATCATGCGGGAAGTATTGAGCGTGCCTTTGAGATGATTCATGTGGCGAAGGAAGCAGGGGCGGACTGCGTCAAGATACAGACCTACACGCCGGATACGATGACGATTGATTGTCATAATGAATATTTCAATATTTCAAAGGGCACCTGGGAAGGTGAAAATCTGTATTCTTTGTATCAGAAAGCGTATACGCCGTGGGAGTGGCAGGACAAGCTGCGTGATGAGGCGGCAAAAGTGGGGATTGATTTTCTTTCCACGCCGTTTGATAATACCTCAGTTGATTTTTTGGAGGAGCTAGGTCTGTGTTTTTATAAAGTGGCATCCTTTGAGCTTGTGGATATTCCGTTGTTGGAGTATATTGCGTCAAAGAACAAACCGATTATTATGTCAACCGGAATGGCAACGCTTGCGGAGATTGAGGAGGCGGTCAATGCAATATATGCCACAGGAAACAGGCAGCTTGCATTGATGAAGTGTTCGAGTGCATATCCCGCAAAGAGTGAGGAGATGAATTTGCGGACAATCTGTGATTTAAAACAACGGTTTGACATCCCAATCGGACTTTCCGATCATTCCATGGGAATCTTTAGCGCGACAACAGCAGTCGCTATGGGAGCGAATATTATCGAGAAGCATTTCTGCATCAGCCGCGCAATCAAAAATCCCGATTCGTCGTTTTCGATGGAACCGGATGAATTTCGGGAAATGGTGGAACAGGTGCGCGAGGTTGAGAAGGCAATGGGAACGGTGGCATATGGCGTGTCAAAACAGGAGGAATCGAATGCGTGCTTTCGGCGCTCACTGTTTGTGGTGGAGGATATCAAAGCGGGAGAGAAGTTTACCGCCGAAAATATTAGGAGCATTCGTCCGGCGTACGGGTTAAAGCCGAAGTATTACAAGGAAATGCTCGGAAAGACGGCAAAGCATGATATCAAGCGTGGAACGCCGTTGGCGTTTGAGGATATTGAATAAAGATTGAAAAATCAGAGATTTTTCAACCGGCAAATTTGTGCAGAGGCACAAATTCGCAGACTGTGGAAGGAGTATTGTTATTGATATGTGTTTATCGTTGCGAAAGGTGAATCCGGCAGATGTGGATTTGTTATATGAATGGGCAAATGATCCGGATGTTCGGAAGAATGCTTTCCATACGGAGCCGATTCCCTATGAAAATCATGTAAAGTGGTTCGCCAAAATGCTGGAAGATTCGTCTGTGTATCAGTACATTTTGTATCAGGGGGAATTACCGATAGGACAGATACGACTGAATGTTGAGGGCAACGAAGCATTGATTGATTACAGCATTTCGGCAGAACATCGGGGGAAAGGCTTTGGAAGTAAACTGTTAGAGTTGGTAAAGGAGCAGATTACCGCAGATAAAATATCTAATGCAATTAAATTAATAGGACAGGTGAAGTATGAAAATCCGGCGTCTGCAAAAGCGTTTGAAAAATGTGGCTTTGCGAAAAGAGAAATGATAGATTATATACAATATGAATTTTGCTTATGATGTATAGGAAATGACGAAAGTCATTTTCTATACAAATGGGCTGAGAGGAGTGCGCGAGTGAGAATTATAATTGCGACTGTGAAATCATGGAATATTGAGCGTGCAAAAGCGTTGCAAAAGCAGTATGAGAGCGTTCACGATATTGTGATCTATACAACCAAGGAAGAATATACGATAGATAACGTGCGTGATTTTAATCCGGATTATATTTTTATGCCGCATTGGTCCTATTTGGTTTCCAATGAGATTACGGACAATTATGAGTGTGTCGTATTTCATATGACGGATTTACCGTACGGGCGCGGTGGCAGTCCGTTACAAAATCTGATTGTGCGCGGACATAAGGAGACAAAAATATCAGCGATCAAGGTGACGCAGAAACTTGACGGTGGACCTGTCTATATGAAGCGTCCATTGTCGCTTGAAGGAAGCGCGCAGGAAATTTTTGTGCGCTGTGCGGATATTATTTTTCGGGAAATGCTTCCGGTATTTTTATCAGAGAAAGTTGAGCCAAAGCCACAGGAGGGTGAACCGGTCGTTTTTAAACGGAGAAAACCGGAAGAAGGACGAATAACACCCGATATGGAATTGGATAAAATTTATGATTACATCAGAATGCTTGATGCGGAAGGATATCCGAGGGCATATATGGAGTTTGGCGGTTACAGACTGGAATTTGAACAGGCGGGGGTTTCGGCGGACGGACAGGAGCTTTCGGCAAGAGTGATTTTTAAGAAACAAATGGGGGAATATGATGAAAACAGTATTGATCGTAGCGGCGCACCCGGATGATGAGATTCTCGGCGTTGGCGCGACCGCGGCAAGGCATGTCGCGGAAGGTGACGCTGTGTACGCGATGATTTTGGGTGAAGGCCAGACATCGCGCGGTACACAGCGGGAGGATATTGACAGAGAAACAGTGGAAGAACTTCATAAAAATACGTTGGAGAGCGCAAAAGTAATCGGATTTCGTGAAGTCTTTTTTGCGGATTTTCCCGACAATCGTTTTGACGAGGTTGATCTGCTGGATATTGTGAAGGCAGTGGAAGAAAAGATTCGGGAATTAAAGCCGCAGATTATCTATACGCATTACAGCGGTGATTTAAACGTTGACCATCAGTATACGGCGCGTGCTGTGCTTACGGCGACAAGACCGATCGGCGATTACTGCGTGGAAGAACTTTATGCATTTGAAACGCTTTCTTCTTCAGAGTGGAATTTTGACCATACGCTGCAGGCGGCGTTTAGTCCCAATGTATTTGTGGATATTACGGATTATTATGCGCGCAAGGAAGACGCGATGAAGTGTTATGTGTCAGAACTTTGCGAGTTTCCGCATCCCAGAAGCCTTGCGGGAATGGACGTGCAATCCAAATCGCGGGGTATGGCGGCGGGAATGCAGCGTGCGGAGGCGTTTATGCTGATACGAAAAACATTAAAATAAAACAACGCAAGTAGGGAAAGGAGCAAAAAAATATGTTATACATTCGTGCGGACGGCAATACGCAGATTGGAATGGGACATATCATGCGCTGCCTTTCAATTGCGGAGGCTGCTGTGGCGCTTGGCGCTGAATATGAACCTGTGTTTCTTGTGGCGGACGAAGGATGTTGCGGAATGATAGAGGAGCGGGGATTTCGTGTGACTGTATTGCATACGGATTACAAAAATATGATGAGCGAACTTCCTCGGCTACAACAATTATTGGAACGGGATATTTTGCTTGTGGACAGCTACCAGGCGGATACGGCATATTTTGAGGCGGTTTCGGAGCTTGCATTTACGGTATGTCTTGAGGATATGGGAGTGCCTTATCCGGTTGATCTGTTGATTAATTATAATCTTTATGCGCCGAAGCTGAGAGAGAAGTATCGGTTAAACGGAAAACCGCTTAATACGCTTCTTGGGGCGGCGTATATGCCTCTTAGAAGCGTGTTCCAAAAGGATATCGATTATCAAGTAAAAGATAAAGTAACAGATGTTATGATAACTACGGGCGGTAGCGACCCCTATTTTGCGGCGGGGGCGTTTATGGATGCATTTCTCTCGGCGGAGCGTGAGCTTTACGGTGGCGATGATGAAACTGTAATCACATGGCATATTGTGAGTGGACCCTTCAATGCATTTGCTAATCGATTAAAGGAAACTTATGGGGAACATGAAAATGTGGTAATTCATGAGGGACTGAAAGATCTGAAAGCGCTTATGAAACGTTGCGATGTGGTACTTACGGCAACGGGAAGCACCGTTTATGAGGTGAGTGCGCTCGGCGTGCCGATGATCGCGTTTTATTTTGCGGAGAATCAAAGACAGGGCGCGGAGGAGCTGGCGGAACTTACGGATATCGTGAATGTGGGGTGTTTTTGCGATGACAGGGATTGCGTGATTGGCAAGGCAGTAGAGGCGCTGAAGAAATGTGTTAATGACAAAAAGTATCGTATGTTATTATATGAACAGGAACGCCGCTTAATTGACGGAAAAGGTGCGGGGCGAATTGCAAGCGAGATTTTTCGACTGCAAAAGGAGCGGCAATCAAGGGCAACGTGAACAAGTTCACATTAAAATTCGCAGGCTTTGGCAAGAATGGAGGATTAATATGGCAGAAAAAAAGGGCAGACAATTAAATTACGAGTTGCTGCGCATTCTGGCAATGCTTATGATCGTGTGCCTTCATTATCTGAGCAAAGGCGGATTTTTGGGAGATCCCGCAAGGGCAAGAATCAGCGCGACGGGCTATGCGGCGTGGTTCATTGAGGCATTTTGCCTTGTCGCTGTGAATGTCTATGTGCTAATCAGCGGATATTTTGGTGCGGGAACGGAAACGAAAGATGTGTTAAGACGCCCTTTTAATATTTGGAAACAGGTGATATTTTATTCGGTCGTAATTGGTGTGATTGCGATTCTTACAGGAATACAGCAGTTTGATATTTATCGGATTTTTACCTATATTTTCCCAATTGTAACAGAACACTATTGGTTTGCCACTTCTTATATTATCCTCTGCCTTTTTATGCCTTTTTTGGACAGAGGCGTGGAGATGCTTGATAAGAAGAACCTTAAGAAGCTTTTGGGCGCGTTTTTGTTGATATTTTGCATTGCAAAGACCGTGATCCCGATGCAGCTTGCGTGGGATAAATACGGATATGATGCGTTTTGGTTTGTGACGATCTATCTTACGGGAGCTTATATCAGACGCTATGGTATCCCAGTGATCAACAGCCGGATAAAGGCATTGGCTCTTTATCTTTGCAGTGTGCTTTTGATCTTTGTGTCTTTTCTGGTGATCCGAAAGGTTTATTTTGTGACGGGAAGTTTTGGAGATTTTATCAATTATGGCTATACATACAATCATTTGCTTTGTTATCTGGGCACAATAGGACTTTTTATGGCCTTCCATGAATGCTTTGGCAAAAAAGCGGGCAACCAAGGTAATCGATTAGAGCGCATCAGAAAGCCCATAGAACTTGTGTCGGGTGCGACCTTTGGCGTATATTTAATCCACGAGCATATCAACATTCGATATCTGTGGGTAGATTGGTTTAATTGCAAGGCTTGGATTGACGCATCACTTGCCGGATTTTTGGGACATATGATTGTTACGGTGCTTACTGTTTATTGTGTGTGTACGTTGATAGAAATTATTAGAAAACAGGTAATGATAAGAAATAAAGATGAAAGATAAATCTTTTAATCACAAGTTTCTGTAAGCATAAACTTGTAAATGATTAAAAACGGAGATGAAAATGGGAGCAGCAGAAAGTCAAAAGAACAGAATTAGCAACATAAACAAAATAAAATATTTGATGGCGGCAGTTTTGCTTCTGTACCCGCTGCGCCATGCGTTTACGGGAGTAGACCTTATGGACGCAGGCTACGCGCTTGGAAACTACCGTTTTTTTGATGTACTGAATCCGATGTGGAAGCTTGCCACATACCTTGCAAATGTTACGGGTGTTGTGTTGTCAAATCTTCCGTGGGGAGATACGTGGGCAGGGATGAACATTTATTCCGGACTGCCGGTCGGCGCTGTGGCAGCAGCTGCATTTTTATACGTGTGCAGGCTATATGAGGAAAAGTTAAGGGCAGGAGTGTTTCTTTTTTTTCTCGCGGAGTTTACCGCCCTTTCGCTTTGCTGGGCGCCGAATGTGATTTTATATCATTATCTCGGCTACCTGCTGATGACAATTGCTGTGCTGACGCTTTATCAGGCAATTATAGAGGACAATAAAAAAGGATATATAACAGCCGGAGAAATTCTCGGATTATGTATCGCTGTCAGAATGCCCAATGTTACCTATATGGCATTCATTCTTCCGCTGTGGTATTTTAGCATCCTCAAAAAGGAGAAATTTGGGAAATTGTGCAGCAGAACGCTTTACTGTGTGGGCGGATATGCGGTAGGAATGATTGCGCCGCTTGGTTATATTTGCATGAAATACGGAATATCTGCCTATCTTGGCATGATCACATCACTTTTTGAAGTCACGGAAACGGCGACCGACTATAAACCGACTTCCATGCTTGGCGCAATGTTTGGAGATTATGCCCGATATAGCGCATGGCTTGGGATTTTCGCAGTGTATGGCGTTCTGGGCGTGATTGCGTTTCGGATCATAGACGCTATTCGTATGGAAAACAATTTTAAAAGTAAAATAACATTAGTAATAAAAACGCTGTATCTTTTAGGCATGATAGTACTGATAAGATTTTGCTATGGCAGAGGGATGTTTGGCTTCGATTACACCACTGAATTCTTTAGCATGTATAAGTGGGTGACAGTATATTTACTGTTTGTGATGATTGCCTGTGTGTGGACGTTTTTTTCGTCAAAAATACAGGAGGAGAGTAAGCTGTGGGCAGCATTTTTGCTGGTGATCATATGGATTACGCCGCTAGGCAGCAACAATGCGCTTCATCCAATCATCAATAACCTGTTTCTTGTAGCGCCGGTATCAGTGTACCTGTTTGCGCAATGTCTGCGCACCTTAAAGACAGACACAACGTTTAGGGCAGATAGGCGGTTTGTGGCTGTCAGTGTATGCGTGATGATCTTACTTTGCACAATGGTACAAAGTATTCTTTTTGGGTATTATTTTATTTTTCATGATGCGGGCGCTGCCACAGGGCAGGAGCGTTTATCCGAACTGAACTGTGCAACGGTAACCTCGGGACTGAAAACAACTCCCGAAAAAAAGCAGGCGATAGAAGGACTTGACAGCTTTTTGTATGACAGTGGATTAAATAAAAAACAGGTGATATTATATGGCGATATTCCGGCAATTGCCTATATTTTGGAGATGGAGCCTGCTGTCTTTACGACATGGGCGGATTTGGATTCCAACAGGCTCAGCTTGCTTGAGCGGGATTTGGAGGATTTGTACCAAAACGGCGAAACGCCTGTGGTCATTTTAGGAAAAGAAGCGCTGCATATAAGAGCGCAGAAGGGAGAATTGGATGCAAAGCTTGACGCAATCAACGCGTTTATAGAAGCGTCAGACTATGAAATGTTGTATGAGAATAGTATGTTTTCGGTATATCATGCGAATGTTATACAGTAAAAAATGAAAGTTTTTGCTTTTTGGCTACTTCCAATATTTACCTTGCAAAATGCCCGTATAATGTGTAATATTAAAAATAGAAAAGATTGCCAAAATCGGGAAGGAGAGCCACATGATCAACTTTAATGTTCCTCCGTTTACGGGAAAGGAAATCGAATACATCAAACAATCAGTCGAAAACCAAAAAATATGTGGTGATGGTCCTTTCACACAGAAATGCAATGAATGGATTGAAGAAAAAACAGGCACAGCAAAATGCCTTCTCACAACCTCTTGCACACACGCGACAGAACTTGCAGCGCTTCTTGCGGACATTAAGGAAGGCGACGAGGTCATTATGCCGTCCTATACCTTTGTGTCAACCGCGGACGCGTTTGTGCTACGCGGAGCAACGGCAGTGTTTGTCGATATCAGACCGGATACCATGAATATCGACGAAAATCTGATCGAGGCAGCGATAACCCCAAAAACAAGGGCAATTGTGCCAATGCACTATGCGGGCGTTTCCTGTGAGATGGATAAGATCATGGAGCTTGCACAAAAGTACAACTTATTTGTTATTGAGGACGCGGCACAGTGTATTATGGCGACGTACAAGGGCAAGGCGCTCGGGACCATCGGCGACTTTGGCTGCTATTCGTTCCATGAAACAAAAAATCTGAGCATGGGCGAGGGCGGCGCAATTTTGATCAAGGACGAAAAATATATCAATGAAGCCGAGATCATCCGCGAAAAGGGCACTAACAGATCTCAATATTACCGCGGACAGGTGGACAAGTACCGATGGATGAATTACGGTTCTTCGTATCTGCCAAGTGATATGAATGCCGCTTATCTGTGGGCGCAGTTAGAACTTGCCGCGGAAATCACAAAGGCAAGGCTTGCGCGCTGGGAGCAGTACAATACATTGTTACAGCCTTTAAAAGAACGCGGACTGTTGGAACTTCCGACGATTCCAGAAGGCTGTGTGCATAACGGGCACATGTATTATGCAAAGACGCGTGATCTGGAAGAGCGGACAGAGCTGATCGAGTTTTTAAAGGAAAACGGCATCTGGAGCGTATTTCACTATGTACCGCTTCATACCGCTCCGGCGGGACAAAAATTCGGTAAATTTGTGGGGGAAGATGTCTATACGACAAAAGAGAGTGAAAGAATTTTCAGACTTCCGATGTTTTATGCGCTGAAGGAGTCTGAAGTTGATTATATCGTTAGCAAGGTGAAGGAGTTCTATCACGTATGATGGATAGCCGCACAGGCAGGAAAGCAGGCAGAGTGTGCGTTCTGACCGTGTTCACCATTCTGCTTGTGGCGTTCCCTGCGATCGTATTTGATTTTTATTATGATTTGAATGACGATACTCTGATCAAGGATATCGTTTCGGGCGCTTACACAGGCGCTCCGAGCGGTTACTGCGTACAGCTTTTGTATCCGCTCGCGTGGCTGATTGCCCTTCTGTACAAGGTTGTACCAAGTATTGCATGGTATGGCTTGTTTTTGTGCGTCTGTCAGTTTGGCGCTGTCATTCTGATCGCAATGCGGCTTACTGCGATTTTAAAGACCACAAAAGGACGAATTATGGCGCTTCTTGCGGCGTTTTTTCTGTTCTTTGGGTTGTTTTTGCGCGAGCTTGTCATTGTGCAGTACAGTGTCACGTCGGGAATGTGCATGATGTGTGCGATTTTTTTGTTTATCACGTCCGATAACAAAAAAGGAAACAATGCAATCCCGCTTGTTCTCGTGGTACTTGCCTTTATGATCAGAACGGAAGTCTGTCTTATGCTGATGCCGTTTGTGCTGTATGCAGGAATGTTTAAATGGGCGTCTGAGGAAAAAATCTTCACGGTCGAAAACGTCAGAAAATACCTCTTGCTGATTGGGTTTGCGCTGCTTGGCATGTTTGCGGTGTTCAGTCTGGATTTGCTTGCCTATCACGGAAACGAGTGGAGCAATTTTAGGGATTTTTTTGACGCAAGGACAGAGCTTTATGATTTTTATGGTATTCCCAATTATGAGCAGAATATCGATTTTTACGAGTCGGTAGGACTTTCAAGAGAATCTTACACACTGCTTGAGAATTATAACTTTGCACTTGACGACTCGATTGACACATGGCTTTTGGAGTCGATGGCAGAATATCAGAAAGACCGATTAAATAATACCTTTGGATTTGTAAGTAAAAACAGCGTAGGCGGAGCGTTGTGGCTATATAAAGACCGTCTGCTGCATAACGCTTCGGCAGCGGATTTTGCCGTTGTGGCGGCATATGGGATTTATCTGTTTTTTTGTCTTGCGCCTGCGGCAAAAAACGGACAGTTTTGGAAAGTGTTTGGCAGGACAGTGCCCAAAATAGCGTTTCTTTTGCTTATAAGGAGTGTTTTGTGGTTATATTTATATATGGTAGACCGCCTTCTTGACAGGGTGACGATGCCGCTGATCATGGGAGAGCTTGCGTGTATCATCGGTTTTTGGCTGCGCGATATGCATCGATTTGCAAATGTACATGCAGACATGCGGGAACAAGAGAAACCAAAAGTGACGGCAGTGACTGTATACCTGTTTGTGGTCTTCCTGCTGGCTGCGGCGTTTGCGAAGAATTTTATGCGTGTGAGCAATGAGTATGAGGCAAGGGAGCGTGCGGATAACAGGTGGTATGCACTGATGAATTATTGCCGTGAAAATGAGGAACGGTATTATGTGATCGATGTATATTCTTCGACTTCATATGAGGGAGCCGCGTACTCAGAAAAAATATTTTTGGACGTGGATAATACTTATAAAAATTTTGATTATTGCGGCGGGTGGCTTGCAAAAAGTCCGCTTGCAAGACAAAAACTTGCGGATAGAGATTTTCGGGATTTACAGAGTGCACTGCTAAAGCAGACGAAGGTATGCTTTGTGGCGGCGCCGAACAGAGATATGGAATGGATGGAAACATATTATGCGAAGCGGGGCGAGAACATAGCGTGTGAGCGCGTTGACGAAATACGCACGGACAGTGGGGAAACGGCGTTTTTTGTGTATGGGTTAAAGAAACAATAAAGGAGTATGGCAATCAATATGAAACCAATGGACAAACAGTTGCGGATAGAGGGGGAAACGGTCTATTTAAGACCGATTACGGCAGAGGATACGGAGGATGTGCTTCGCTGGCGCAATTCGCCGGAGGTCGTCGATAATTTTATCTATAAAAAACGTATTACCGTGCAGGAACATATGAATTGGCTTGAGAATAAGGTTTTTACGGGGGATGTACACCAGTTTGTGATATGCCGTATTGAGGATGGCACGCCGATTGGCTCCGCGTACCTTCAAAATTTTGACGAGGAAAACAACAAGGCGGAATGGGGATTGTTTTTGAATGCGGACGAAACGCGCAGCAAGGGCGTAGGGACACAGGTTGGGAAACTCATTCTGGATTACGCCTTTTATCAATTAAAACTGCACAAACTTCATTCGAGAGTGCTTGCCCATAACAAGCCGTGTATCCGCATGAATGAAAAACTGAAATTTCGTCAAGAGGCGTATTTAAGAGACGAGCTTTTGCTTGACGGAAAATATGAGGATCTGATATTATACGGCGCCTTAAAAGGAGATATGTGTGAATGAGCAAAATAAGCTTTGTCATACCCTGCTACCGCAGTGAACATACCATTGAGGCAGTAGTGGCGGAAATCATGGATACGATGAAGGGGCTTGCGGCGTATGAGTACGATATTGTGCTGGTAAACGACTGTTCTCCCGATCAAACCTATGAAGTTATCAAAAAAATATGTGAAAAAAATAACAATATTACAGGCATCAGCCTTGCGAAGAATTTCGGTCAGCATGCCGCGTTGATGGCGGGACTTCGAAAGTCGGACGGCGATATTGTTGTGTGTCTTGACGATGACGGTCAGACGCCCGCAAACGAGGTGGGTAGTCTGATTGACGCGATTGAGCGGGGCAGTGATGTTGTCTATGCAAGCTATGATTCCAAAAAGCACAGCGCGTTTCGTAACTTCGGCAGCCATATCAACAACATCATGACGCGGATCATGTTGGGAAAACCAAAGGACTTGCAAGTGACAAGCTATTTTGCCGCAAAACGGTTTGTTGTGGATAGCATGCTTGCGTATGAGCACAGTTATCCTTATGTCATCGGTCTTGTGCTGCGTGCTACCAAAAATATCACCAATGTGCCTGTGCACCATAGAAGCCGCGCAGTCGGCGATTCGGGCTACACCATGCGAAAGCTGCTTTCGCTTTGGTTTAACGGCTTTACGGCATTTTCGATTCTGCCGCTTCGCATCGCGACAGCGACGGGTGTATTCTTCGCTGTAGCGGGATTTATTTACGGCGTCTATACGATTATTAAAAAGTTTGTCAATCCCGCAGTGCCTATGGGATTTAGTTCGCTTATGGCGGCAGTTGTGTTTATCGGCGGCATGCTGATGATCATGCTTGGACTGATCGGTGAATATATCGGACGCATCTACATCAGCATCAATAAGTCGCCTCAGTATGTGATTCGCGAGGAAACAGGCGCAAAGGACGGTGAAAGCTCGTGATAAAGGACGCGCTTTGGAACGCGATCAATGACATTGAACATATTAAGAGAAACGCAGCCGTTCAGATTTTCATCGCGACGCTTGCCTTTATCCTGTTGATGCGCGTATTTCCTCAGGGAGCCGTGCAAAATCACACCTATGTAAGGCAGAATGCATATGAGGCGTCGGAATTGAAAGAGATCAGCGCGGACGCGTTTACGGAGAACGATAAGAAGCTGCAGACCGTCTACTTTTCGCAAGAACATTTGTACGCGGTAAAACTGTATGTGGTCTGCAATCTGCTTGATAAAAGTGACGGGTCGGACTATGTGCTGTTTCGATTATATGATGAAAAATTTTCCTGTATCTATGAGGAAAAGCGCTGCAGTGCAGATATGGCAAAAGACGGATTTCTTTTGGCGACGCCCGACATGGATGTAGATCCGGAGAAAGCGTATTACTACGAAATGCTCGTTCCCTATGATAAAGATCTGGAGGAGTATTGCAAGGCGGAACTTGCGCTCCCTGTTGCGGACAGAGGGCAGCTTGAACAGACGGAAAACGGTATCCTTTATATCGACGGTATCATCAATGAGGACGTTTCTCTAGTCGCGGACTTTGATTATTCCACAAAGCTTACGGCAATGGGGATTCTTCTGTATTATGTGATGATTATTGCGGCAGCCGTTGTGCTTTACATTGTGGCGGCTGTGGCGCTCTATCTCTATGACAGCAGGCTTTCACAAAACAGTGTAGGCTATATGCGTTATGCGAGAATTGGCGCAAGTGCGCTTGTGCTTGCATTTGCCGTATTTTTGTTTGTTTTTTCCGTGATATTGAATCGTTTTGGCGTGGGAGCAGTGGACAGATGTTTTTTTACGGTTGCGGCGCTCGTGGGAACTGCTTGGCTGATGCTTGCGATCTGGCTGCGTGACCGGTATCCGGCGGCGTCTAAAAAAACGAAGCTTACGCCCGTGCGGAAGCTATCGCTGATTTGGAGAAACTATATCCAGACAGTGAGTTTTGGTCTTTTATTTTACGCGCTCTGTCAATATGTCAATGCGGACAGGGAATACTATCACTATACCAACACGCGCTGGATGCTGATTTTTCTGGCGATAGCGCTTTTGATGATGTATCGGGAAGTGCAGTTTTTTAATATATTAAGTATCCTGTGGCTTGTGGGGTCCGTGATCGGTTCGGCAGTGTATTGCCGCGATTTTGAAACGGGAACCAACGAACACCACCTTGCCGCTTTGACGTGCGGCGTGGTCGTATCATGGGGATTTTTGATCATAAATATACTGATACAATTGATCAAAGCGATGATGGAAAAAAAAATACACCCCAAAAAGCCGACTGCGCTTCAGACGGTATATGGTCTTTTGTGGATTATTTTTTCCGTGCTGCTGTATGTTTACCGTTTTGAAAAAACCTGGGTGTTCACGGCAGTCTTACCGTTTTTGACACTGTTTTTCCTGTGTACTTCACCTGCGTTAAAGAGCAGACTGTTAAAGAATTTTACAAACGGGATACTGCTTGGGTTTGGATTTGTGACGCTGTTTTGCTTTATCCACAGACCGCATCATTATTGGATGCTCTATCGGTACGGCGGCATTTTCCACACCGTGGCATGTACGGGAATGTATCTTGCGGTCGTGTTTGGCGCGGCGGTGGGAAAACTCTTCGGAAAGCTCAAAAACAGGGAGAACATACTTATAAGCTGTCCGTTTGAGTGTTTTATCACGTCAGTGACGGCGGGGTACATTTTTCTTACAATGTCAAGGACGGCGTATCTTTCGACGTTTGTGACGGCAGCGCTTGTCGTGCTGCTTGCGGCGTTTGCGTTCCGCAAGAGGCTGTCTGATGTGATCAAGGAGATTGGGATTTTGACGCTGCTTGTCCTTCTGTGTTTTCCGCTGGTGTTCAGCGCAGTGCGCATGATTCCAGCTGTGATCAACGAGCCGATTCGTTACGACTTGGAGCATCAGGACAGAGGCTTTATGATTTACAGAGGAGATCCGATCGATTCTGATAAATATATGACAGTGCCGCGCTTTTTCGCGACGCTATTCGGGCGGTTCCAGCGTGAGGAGGCGGTCACGGACGAGGAGAACGAGGAGGAGGCGCGAGGCGGGAGCCTGTATCTTGCCTATACCGGAGTGGATTTTGCGGGAGCGGATTTGAGGACGGCCAAAGATGACCATGAAGAGGCAGACGGCGACGAGGAAGAAGACGATATATCGAACGGACGTTTTGGTATTTTTAAGGATTATGTAAAAGCATTGTCTTTGGAAGGGCATGAGAAGATGGCACTTATCAATGATAAGGGAAAGGAGCGGGTACACGCTCACAATTCCTATTTGCAGGTTGCGTATAATTTTGGTATGATAGCAGGTGTAGTATTTTTGGCAATTTGCGCACTAAGCCTTTACAGTTCGATACGGCTTGTGATGGTACAGGGAGAAAAATTTGGGATTTATCTTGTGCCGTTTACGCTTGTCATTGTATTTGGGATTGTGAGTCTTACGGAATGGGCATTTCACCCATGTATTCCCGCGGGCTTTAGCTTTTTGTTTTTACAGCCGCTGTTTATCGGCGGACACGGGGGAGAAAACCAAAGGGGGACATTATGAAACTGTTGGATCGTATGAATATGCAGCTCTTACACAGGCGTATTGTACTTGTGATTATTGACATCATGATCGTGTGTATTGCAAGCATCATGCCGCTGTGGATTCGTTTCGAGTTGAAATATACGGATATTCCCGAGATATATCTTAGTTCTGCATGGGATTTTATGCTGATTAACGTGGTGATCACGCTGCTGGTGTTTTATATCTTTAAGCTGTATCACAGTCTTTGGGCATTTGCGGGCACCACAGAGGCACAGAATATCGTCGCGGCATGTTGTCTGTGCGCTGTGCTGAATTTCCTCGGAATGAAGCTTTTGGGCTATCCGATTCCGCGAAGCTACTACTTTATGTATGTGCTTGTGCTCACGGCGGCAACGACAATCGTGCGCTTTTCCTACCGTATTATCCGCGGGGCAAAGCATAAACATCAAAATAAGAAAAACGGCACAAGGGTCATGATCATCGGTGCGGGAGAGGCAGGACATGCCGTTATCAAGGAAATCACCAACAGCGATTTCAGCACTATGACCATCAAGTGCATTATCGATGATAATGAGAGTAAGTGGGGACGCTTTATTCTCGGGGTAAAGATTGTCGGCGGAAGGGATAAGATTGTGGAGTATGCCGCGCTGTACGGCATTGACGAGATTATCATCGCAATCCCCTCGGCGAACCGCGCGACAATGAAGGAGCTTGTGGAAATCTGCAAGGAAACGAGCTGTAAACTGCGGACGCTTCCGGGCATTTATCAGTTGGTAAACGGCGAGGTCAATGTCAGCAAGCTGCGCGATGTTGATGTGGAGGATCTGCTTGGACGCGATCCGATTAAGGTCGATCTGGAATCGATTTTAAACTATGTGAAAAATAAGACAATCATGGTGACGGGCGGCGGCGGCTCGATCGGAAGCGAGCTTTGCAGACAGATTGCGGGACACAGACCGTCAAGGCTTATCATTGTCGATATTTATGAAAATAACGCCTACGAGATTCAGCAGGAGTTAAAGCGCAAGTACCCCAAGCTTGATCTGGTGGTGCTGATTGCGTCTGTCAGAAATACAAACCGCATGAATACGATTATGAAAACATATCATCCTGATGTGATTTATCACGCGGCGGCGCACAAGCATGTGCCCTTGATGGAGGTAAGTCCGAATGAAGCGGTTAAGAACAATGTGTTTGGCACATGGAAAACGGCGCAGGCGGCGGCATTGCACGGCGTAAAGAAGTTTGTGCTGATTTCCACGGACAAGGCGGTAAACCCGACGAATATTATGGGGGCGAGCAAACGCATCTGCGAGATGATCGTGCAGACTTACAACCGCCACTACGATACGGAGTTTGTGGCAGTACGGTTCGGAAACGTGCTTGGGAGCAACGGAAGCGTGATTCCGCTCTTTAAACAGCAGATTGCCGCAGGCGGCCCCGTAACAGTGACGCATCCGGACATTATCCGTTATTTCATGACGATTCCCGAGGCGGTATCGCTCGTTTTGCAGGCAGGGGTCTATGCAAAGGGCGGCGAGATCTTTGTGCTCGATATGGGAGAACCAGTGAAAATCCTTGACCTTGCAAAAAATTTAATCAAGCTTTCGGGTTACAAGGTTGACGAGGACATTAAAATCGAGTTTACGGGTCTGCGCCCCGGAGAAAAGCTGTATGAAGAGCTTTTGATGAATGAGGAGGGCATGAAGGACACGGAAAACAAGCTCATTCACATCGGAAAGCCGATTGAATTTGATGAAATGAATTTTTATGTGCAGCTCAATAATTTAAAGCATGCGGTTGAGGACGAATGTGAGGATGTGCGTCCGCTGATACAGGAGATTGTGCCGACGTATATTCCAAAAGAAGTGTAAAAAGAAGTTCCAAAGATTTTGATAAGAGGAAAGGATTGACGCATATGAAGAAAGCAAAAAATGAATTGTTACAGTTGCTGGCGGGCCTGCTGATGCTTGTGGCAGGATTGTTTATTTTATCACAAAAGGTGATGGTTTCTTCCGGATTTTTCGGATACGGTTTTATGCTTGGCGGCATTTACTTAGGCAACGGGTTGATTATGGTGCCGTTTATTATCGGGATTTTGTGGATGTTTGGCTCAGGGGGAAGTTTTTTATCAAAATTGTTTACAATCGCGTCCGTTGTGATCATTATTGTGGCAATTATCATGACGACCAATATTTCCATGGTGCGCATTTCGCTATATGAGTGGGTGTTGATCTTGGTGCTTATTTTCGGTGGAGCGGCACTGGTTGCAAGACTGCTTCTTTCGGACAGAAAAAATGCCGCCCGCAATGCGGATGCGGAAAAAACAGAGGAACAGCGCAGGATTGATACGATTGAAGCGGAACTTGAGCGTATCAAGAAGAACATGTAGACACACGACAAACGCATGAAATTCTTGTATAATACCGAATTTTACCATATACTATAAAGATGATAGAAAGAAAAGCAGGTTGAGAAAGGAGCAAGGTTATTAGATGTTTCAGGCAGAAAACAGATTTCGCGCATTTGAAAAGAAAGTATGGCTTTCAAGCCCGACGATGCATGGCGACGAGCTTGCGTATGTAAAGGAAGCATATGATACAAACTGGATGTCCACTGTGGGGAAAAATCTTAACGAGCTGGAGCGTCTTGTCTGTGAAAAGACAGGCTGCGGATATGCCGTTGCGCTTGCTTCCGGCACTGCGGCGCTTCATCTTGCCATGAAACTTGCGGGGGTAAAGCGTGGCGATAAAGTATTTTGTTCTGATATGACTTTTGACGCTACGGTCAATCCTGTCGTTTACGAGGGCGGCGTTCCTGTTTTTATCGATACGGAGTATGACACATGGAATATGGATCCCGTTGCGTTGGAGAAGGCGTTTGCGCTTTATCCGGAGGTTAAGACGGTTGTTATCGCGCATTTGTACGGAACACCGGCAAAGATGGATGAAATCAAGGAAATTTGTGACAGGCATGGTGCAGTGATCGTGGAAGATGCGGCGGAATCCTTTGGCGCGTCCTATAAAGGAACGCAGACAGGCACATTCGGACGCTACAACTGCATCTCTTTTAATGGGAATAAGATTATTACAGGTTCGGCGGGCGGAATGTTTTTGGCGGACGATTTGGAGGCGGCAAACAAGGTCAGAAAATGGTCCACACAGGCGCGGGAGAATGCGCCCTGGTACCAGCATGAGGAGCTTGGATATAATTACCGCATGAGCAACGTGATTGCGGGTGTTGCGCGCGGACAGATACCCTATCTTGAGGAACATATTGCAGGGAAAAAGGCAATTTATGAGCGTTATAAGGAAGGCTTTAAGGACCTTCCTGTTTCCATGAACCCATTTGACGCGTCTAACTCTGAGCCTAATTTCTGGCTTTCCTGTGTGTTAATTGATGCAGACGCAATGTGTAAACAGGTGCGGGGAGAGTGCGAAGTTTTATATCAGCCGGAGCATGGAAAGAGTTGTCCGACGGAAATTCTTGATGTCATTGCGAAATACAATGCGGAGGGACGCCCCATCTGGAAACCGATGCACATGCAGCCGATTTACAGAATGAACGGCTTTGTTACGAGAGAGGGTGACGGCAGGGCAAAGACAAACGCTTATATCAGCGGCGGTTCTGTTGGTGCGGACGGCAGACCACTTGATGTCGGAATGGATATTTTTCATAGAGGCTTATGCCTACCCTCCGACAATAAAATGACGAAAGAAGAACAGGATATTGTGATTGAGATGGTGAAGGCGTGCTTTGATTGATAATCAGGGAAAGTCAGCACAAAAAGAAGACTGGAGAGGTACTGTTTTTAATGATGAAATTGCAGCATGACAGCCATTCAAAAAAATTAACAAGTATTTTGTTTGTGATATATCTCATTGTTTTGACTTGGATTATTGTATTTAAAATGTCATTGGACATTCATTTGTTTCAAAACATGAACTATCGGAGCATCAATCTCATTCCGTATGCCGGTTCTCTGATTGTAAACGGGAAGGTTGAACTATCCGAGATTATCTTAAATATCGTTGTGTTTATCCCCGCCGGCGTATATATGGGAATGCTGTTTCGCGAAAAGGGGTTTTTAAGAAAAATTATTCCGATTTTTATTGTTAGTCTGTTATATGAAGTGTTGCAATATATATTCGCAATTGGAGCCAGTGATATAACGGACTTAATTGGCAATACATTGGGCGGTGCAATTGGTATTGTGCTTTATTATATTTTGCAACGGCTGTTAGGAGAACGAACAATAAAGCTTCTCAATATTTTGGCAGTCATTGGAACCGTTCTTGTAATTGGTCTTCTTGGATTGCTAATCATCGCAAATATATAATAAATCTATAGAGATTTTTGTGGCATTTCTCAAGGAAACGAAAAATGGGGCAAAGTGTACTCTAAGCATAAGCAATAGAATGAAAATTGGAATTTTTACGGAGGTTAATATGCAGACGATTATTATTGTGTTGAACCCTGCAAAGTTGAAAAATCCGGATTTGGATTTACGCTATTGCATTCCGGACCGCATTGAAGAAGTTTTCAATGGCGCGATACAAGACAATGGATATGATTATATTGATGTCGCAGAAGGGCAGCCCGGTCCACTAATGGGAATTTGGTTAAAAACAGAATCGGCAAGCGAAAGTTTTCCTATGATCATAAAACTATTTCAGGAGGAAAGCTTCAAAGACAATGATTTGTCCATGTCAGCGGAAATTTATATTTCGGAAAATGATACAGAGGATATTGAGAATTGTACATTAGTTTATCCTAACTAACAATTTTTGTCAATTTATCGGAGATATATAAGATGAAACCTGCGGAGGTCTGTCATGAATGAGCAGATTATTGATGAAGCCATTGAATATGTGAAAAAAGTATTTGAAAATGATTATAGTGGACATGATTTTTTTCATACTTTTAGAGTATATAAGATGGCTGCAACAATAGCGAAACAAGAGAGAGCCGATATGATGATTGTTCAGTTGGCTGCATTATTGCATGATGTTGACGATCGTAAATTGTCACCCGAAACATATGCAAATAAAGATAAGGCAGTTGACTTCCTAAGGAAACATAATGTGCCCAAAGAAACAATAAAAACAATTTGCGATATCATAGATGCCGTATCTTTTATGGGAGTTGATTCTGTTGTTCCTAAGTCAATAGAAGGCAAGTGCGTACAGGATGCCGATCGATTGGATGCTATAGGCGCTATCGGAATTGCAAGAGCATTTACATACGGGGGCAATCACAATAGAGCAATCTATAATCCCGATATTCCTTTTAAAGAAAAGATGACAAAAGAAGAATATCAAAACAATATTTCAACAACAATTAATCATTTTTATGAAAAGCTGTTTCAACTTAGTGAACGAATGAATACAGATACGGCAAAAGCAATAGCGAAAGAGAGGGATTCCTATATGAGAGCATATATTTCGGAGTTTTTAGCGGAATGGGAAGGTATTCGATAAGTTCCAGTTTATGGAATAGAACGTAAATCGGCGTTTGGTATGAAGACTGAGCAACAATAAGGTAGAGGTAAAGAAAATGGAAAAACATAAACAAGGCATTTATGAGAAATATATCAAAAGGATGTTTGACATTATCATATCGCTGACAGCCTTAATCGTGTTAAGTCCTGTCTTTCTCATTGTGGCAATATTAGTGCGCATGAAACTCGGCTCTCCCGTAATTTTTCATCAGCAGCGCCCCGGTTATCACGAAAAAATATTTGGACTCTGCAAATTCCGCTCCATGACTGACGAGCGTGACAAAGACGGCGAACTATTACCGGACGAGGTAAGACTGACAAAATTCGGAAAGGCACTTCGTGCAACAAGTCTTGACGAGCTGCCCGAACTTTGGAATATCCTAAAAGGTGATATGAGTCTGATTGGTCCAAGACCGCTTCTGGTGAAATATCTTCCGCTTTACAACGACTTCCAGAAGCAGCGGCATGACGTGCGCCCTGGATTAACAGGCTGGGCTCAGGTAAACGGTAGGAACGCCATCAGCTGGGAACAGCGTTTCGTGTATGATGTAGAGTATGTTAAAAATTTATCATTCAAAATGGATTTAAAAATATTATTTCAGACAGTCGCTGTGGTTTTTCGCCACAGTGACATTAACAGCGCGACCGATGCCACAATGGAGGCATTTACGGGAACGAAAAACGAAACCAAAACGGAGGGTGAAGTATGAACATTTTATTTTGCAGCGTAGGACGCCGCTGCGAACTTTTGAAGGATTTTCGAAAAACGCTCGGCGACAAGGTGCGTCTGATCGTGACAGACAACAGCCCGTACGCACCCGCGTTGGAGTTTGCGGACGTGAGTTATCAAGTTCCGTTAATCCACGATAAAGCATATATTCCGATGATTTTGGACATATGTAAGAAAGAGGAGATCCATGCCGTTACTACCTTAATTGACCCCGAGATAGCCATTCTTGCGGAGCATAGGGAGGAATTTGAGGCGCTTGGCGTAACGGTGCTTGCCCCGTATGAAAAGACGGCAAAGCTGTGTTTTAATAAATATGAAATGTATCAATACTTAACCGAAAAAGGCATCAACACAGTCAAGACCTTCGGCTGTTTTGCGGATTTCAAGAAAGCATATGACAATAAGGAAATTACCCTTCCTGTGTTTGTGAAACCCCGCACAGGAAGCGGAAGTGTTGGCGCAAGAAAGGTGGACACCCTTGAGATGCTGGAAGAGCTGACCGCACAGGACGAAACGCTGATCATTCAGGAGTTGATGACAGGCGAGGATATGGACGCCGATATCTATGTAGACACTGTAAGCCATAAGCCCGTCGCCATCTTTTCCAAAAAGAAGATATCAACCACGATTGGCGGCGCAAACAAGACGATTTCCTTTAAGGATGAAAAGCTTTTTACCTTTGTACAAAACGCGCTCACAGTATTTGAATTCAACGGTCCCTTAGACATGGATTTATTCTATCAGGACGGAAACTATTATCTCTCCGAAATTAACCCGCGTTTTGGCGGCGCTTATCTTCATGCGTACGGCGCAGGTGTTGACTTTCCGCTGTTTATTTATCATAATGTGAAAGAGAAGAGAGAAAACGAACCGTGCATCGGCGCATATGATGAGGACGTTGTCATGATGATGTATGACAGCGTGGTGATCAAAAAACAGAAAGAAATTCAAAGTAACATGGTAAGCTTATGAAAATACTGATTTTAACGAATTACGCAAACGGTCTTTACCTGTTTCGGAAAGAACTTTTGCAGTCATTTGCGGAGGACGGGCACGAGGTTTACGTGTCGCTTCCACCCGATGAAAATGTGGACAAGCTAAAAGATTTGTGCCACATCATAGAAACACCGTTTGACAGGAGAGGAATGAATCCGCTTAAGGATTTCGGACTGTTCCTGTCCTACAAAAAGCTGATCAAGAAACAAAAGCCTGACGTGGTGCTGACATATACCATCAAGCCGAACCTGTACGGCGGTCTTGCCTGCCGCATGAAAAAGGTGCCATATCTGTGCAATGTCACGGGTCTTGGAACGGCAATCGAAAGCGGTGGTCTGCTGAGTAAAATTTTGCTTGGCTTTTATAAAATATCCTTGAAAAAAGCGCGGCGAGTATTTTTTCAAAATATGGGAAATCGCGAATTTATGACGAGAAACGGGATTGCGCTTACAAATAATGTGCTGTTGCCGGGGTCCGGCGTCAATCTGTCGGAACACATATTTGAAGAGTATCCTACAGAACAAAAAGGAATTTGTTTTCTCGCCGTGATCCGCATTATGAAAGACAAAGGGATCGAGGAATTCCTTGCGGCGGCGCGGAGGATGAAACAGCAGCATAAAAACGTGAAGTTCTGTCTTGTGGGCGAGTACGAGGAGGAAACGAGGAGCCTGTACGAACCGCAGATTGAGGAGCTTGTGAAAAAAAAGATTATTGAGTATCTGGGACATATTGACAACGTAAAAGACGTGATGGCAAGGAGTCATGTCATTGTACATCCTTCTTACCATGAAGGACTCTCAAATGTTCTGCTTGAGGCGGCGGCGTGTGGCAGACCAGTGCTTGCAAGCGATGTGAGCGGCTGTATTGAAACATTTCTTGAGGGCGAGAGCGGATTTCGCTTTGAAGCAAAGAGCACCGATGCGCTGGTAAAGGCAATGAAGAAAATCCTTGCACTTTCCACCGAGGAGCGTCGGCAGATGGGCATTGCGGGCAGAGCGTGGATGGAGAAAAATTTTGACCGTAACATCATTATCGAAACATACCGAAAAGAACTAAAAGAGTTAAAATAAATAGAATTAAAACAAAAAGGAGAAAAAATACAATGAGTTTATATGAAGACATTGTAAGTGGAAAAGAAAAATTATCGCTTGTGGGACTCGGTTATGTGGGAATGCCGATTGCCGTGGCATTTGCAAGAAAAATCAAGGTGGTCGGCTTTGATTTAAACGAGGCAAAGATTAATCTGTACAAATCGGGTGTTGATCCCACAAACGAGGTGGGTGACGAGGTAATCAAAAATACCAAGGTGGAGTTTACCGCAGACGCGTCAAAGTTAAAGGAAGCAAAATTCCATATCGTTGCAGTGCCCACGCCCGTCAATGACGACCACACGCCGGATCTGACGCCTGTGGAGGGCGCAAGCCGTATTCTGGGACAAAATCTGACAAAGGGCTCTATTATTGTGTTTGAGTCCACGGTCTATCCGGGTGTTACAGAGGACGTATGTGTGCCCATTCTCGAAAAAGAGTCGGGGTTAAAGTGCGGCGTTGATTTTAAAATTGGCTATTCTCCCGAGCGTATCAATCCCGGCGACAAAGTACACCGTCTGGAAACCATCACAAAGATCGTATCGGGTATGGATGAGGAAACGCTGGACGAAATCGCACGTGTGTACGAGCTAGTTGTGGAGGCGGGCGTATATCGTGCGGAGTCCATCAAGGTTGCGGAGGCTGCAAAGGTCATTGAAAACAGCCAGCGCGATATCAATATTGCGTTTATGAATGAGCTTTCGATCATTTTCAATAAAATGGGGATCGATACAAAGGCGGTGCTCGCGGCAGCGGGGACAAAGTGGAATTTTTTAAATTTCCAGCCGGGACTTGTCGGCGGACACTGTATCGGCGTTGATCCGTATTACCTTACCTACAAGGCAGAGGAACTTGGATACCATTCTCAGATTATTTTGTCTGGAAGACGCATCAATGACGATATGGGAAAATATGTTGCCGAAAACCTTGTGAAAAATTTAATCAAGGCGGACATTCCCGTAAAGAGCGCAAACGTAGCAATTTTGGGCTTCACGTTTAAGGAGAACTGCCCCGATACGAGAAATACGAAGATTATCGATATCTATAAAGAGTTGAAGGAATACGGCATTACGGCAAAGGTGACAGACGACAACGCCGACGCGGATGAAGCAAAGCGGCTTTACGGCATTACCTTTACACCGATGAAGGAGATTAAGGACTGCGACGCTGTGATCCTTGCTGTGGCGCACGAGTCATACAAGCAGCTTACAATGGCGGATCTGAACGCGCTTTATGCGGACAGTGAAAAACCGAAGGTTCTCACAGATTTGAAGGGCGTGCTTGACAGAAAGGAATATGAGAACGCGGGCTATATCTATTGGAGGTTATAAAAATGGGATATAAAGATTTAAAATTTGACAAAGACAGCGTCTTTTTGGTGACGGGGGGAGCGGGCTTTATCGGCTCGAATCTCTGTGAGGCGATCAGCGATATGGGCTATCAGGTACGATGCCTTGATGACCTTTCCACAGGAAAGGAAGAGAACGTTAAGATGTTTGCCGACCGGTCAAATTATACGTTTATCAAGGGGGATATCAAAGATTTGGATACCTGTATGAAAGCGTGTGAGGGTGTTGACTATGTGCTGAACCAGGCGGCATGGGGTTCCGTGCCGCGCAGTATCGAGATGCCGCTGTTTTATGAGCAGAATAATATTATGGGAACGCTCAACATGATGGAGGCGGCAAGGCAAAACGGCGTCAAAAAATTTGTCTATGCGTCGAGCTCGTCCGTTTACGGGGATCACCCTGTACTGCCGAAAAAAGAGGGACAGGAGGGTAATCTCCTATCGCCGTATGCGCTGACAAAGCGTGCGAATGAGGAGTATGGAAAGCTCTACAAAAAGCTTTACGGTCTTGATACTTACGGAATGCGTTACTTTAACGTGTTCGGACGCAGACAGGATCCAAACGGCGCGTATGCGGCTGTAATCCCGAAATTTATTAAGCAGCTTTTGGACGGAGAAGTACCGACAATCAACGGTGACGGAAAGCAGTCGAGGGACTTTACTTACATTGATAATGTCATTGAGGCAAATCTCAAAGCATGCCTTGCTCCGAGCGACGCGGCGGGACAGGCATTTAACATTGCTTACGGCGGACGGGAATATCTGATTGATATTTACTATGACCTTTGCAAGGCACTTGGAAAAGATGTCGAGCCGCATTTCGGACCGGATCGCGCCGGCGATATCAAGCATTCAAACGCTGATATTTCTAAGGCAAAAGAGCTTTTGGGCTATGATCCCGAGTTTGACTTTGAAAAGGGGATTGCACTTGCCATCGATTGGTATAAGGCAAATTTATAATAGGTAACGGCTTATGAAAAATACCGGAATGAAAATCTGTATAAGAATGGATGATATTACGCCTGATATGGATTGGGCGAAGTTCCTTCGGTTTAAGGAACTTTGTGATCTGTATCAGGTTAAGCCGCTTATAGGGGTCGTGCCCAAAAACGAGGATAAAAACATAAGTATTGATGCGCCGAGGGAAGATTTCTGGGAGTATGTGAAGGCTTTGCAAAAGGACGGCTGGATGATTGCGCAGCATGGTTATGTGCATGTCTATACGACAAATGAAGCGGGCATTTTTCCGCTCAATCATTTTTCGGAATTTGCGGGCGTGGAGTACAGTGAGCAGTATGAGGCGCTCAGATTGGGGCAGAATATATTAAAGGAGCATGGAATCGAAACCGATATTTTTATGGCGCCTGGTCATTCCTATGACAAGTATACCCTTAAGGCGCTTGAGAATCTGAAATTTTGGCGTATTACGGACGGTTTTGGGAAACTGCCGTATATCAGGAACAACATGGTATTTTATCCGATTTCGTATAGTCAAAGCAGTGCGCTTCGGGCAAAGAGTGGTTATACAACCTTTGTTGTGCACACCAACACAATGAAGGATGCGGATTTTAAACGATATGAACAAATGTTTGCGGACTATAAAGGCAGGTTTATTTCTTATGCAGAGTTTTTGACAATCGAGCCGCAGATACGCGGTGCGTTTGGAAAGCTGAAAGAGTATTTGATGGCGGCTGCAAAGTCGACATTGGTAAAAATGAGATCATAACGCTTTGGAAGGTTAAGAGGATACGAAAGTATGATTAGGGTATTGCATGTGCTGGGCACGACGAATCTCGGAGGCGCCGAGAGCCGTATCATGGAACTTTATCGTGCGATAAATAAAGATAAGGTTCAATTTGACTTTCTTGTGCATACGGAAAAAGAGGGGCAGTATGACGCGGAAATAAAGCAGTTGGGCGGCAGAATCTACAATGTTCCGCGGTTTCGAATCGCGAATCTTGCCGCATACAAAAAAGCGCTCAAGGATTTTTTTGATGCACACAATGATTATGCCGCAGTACATGGGCATATGACAAGTACGGCGTCGATTTATCTGCCGATTGCAAAAAAAGCGGGAATACCGGTGACCATCGCACATGCGAGAAGTGCTGGCGTTGACAGGGGCATTAAGGGATTTGCGACAAAAATGCTCCGTTTGCAGTTAAAAAACAGAGCGGACTATTGCTTTACATGTTCTGCCGAGGCTGGTAGAGCGGTATATGGCAAGGAATGGGTGGACAAGGGAAACGTGTGGACGATTCCAAATGCGATTGACGCAGCGCGGTTTGTGTACGACGAAACGGTGCGAAAGCAAGTGCGCGAAGAATTAGGGATATCTAACCAATTTGTGATTGGGCATGTCGGAAGATTTAGTTTCATGAAAAATCATGAATATTTAATTGAAATTTTTGCGCAGTTGTGCAAAATGCGTGACGACGCGGCGCTTGTTCTCATAGGACGAGGCAAGCTTGAGAAGGAAATGCGCAATAAGGTAAAATCCTTGGGACTTGCGGACAAGGTTTTGTTCCTTGGAAATCGGTTGGATGTGGAAAGGTATTATCAGGCATTTGACTATTTTGTGTTTCCCTCAATCTTTGAGGGGCTGCCCGGAAGTGTCGTAGAGGCACAGGCGGCGGGGCTGATGTGCCTTGTGTCCGACAACGTGACAAAAGAGGTGGCGCTTACAGAGCGTGTGACATACAAGAGTATTGAAGAGCCCGCGAGCAGTTGGGCGAGTGAAATCATGAGAAACATCAAAAAGGCGCTTGTAAGAGAGGATATGAGTGCGGTTATCAGAGAAAACAATTTTGATGTAAGGCAGCAGGCGGCGGAAATGGAGCGCTTTTACGAAAGCGGCAGCAATCCGCCGGGAACAGTGACGCAATAACGGAAGGAAAGGCAAAAAGGAATATGATAGACACTTCATATCAAAAGAAATTTTTAAAAGTCAATCAAATATGGTATCCGAAAGAGGTCACAATATCACAGCTTTTAGCACAGAAACGAAAAGCGGATATTCTGTTTGTGCACGGTGTACCGGAACAAGAGAAAAAGGGCAGCTTTCGCGGCTGGCAGGAGTATCACACCTGTATGAGCGACTTAACGCTGTCCGAGGAGGAGCTGCTTGCGGCGATTAACAAAAATGTGCGCTATGAGTGTCGCAGAAGTGAGCGGGATGACGTTACGATCTGCTTTTACCAAAAAGCGGATATTGAAGCGGACAAAAAGCTTTTAAAAACATTTACGGAAATCTATGAGAAGATGTATCAGTCCAAAGGAATGGATACAAAATTTAACCTGACGGCAGTGAAAAAATATATGGAAACGGACAGCATTCTGTTTTCTGCAGTGTGGCATCAGAGCGAGATGCTGGTGTTCCATTCATATCTCTACGATGAAACGGACACGCGTTTGCTCCATTCTGCATCGTGCTTTCGCGGGGAGAACTCCGCGGACCAGTCGATGATCGGGCGGGCAAATAAGCGTCTGCAATGGGAGGACATGAAATATTTCAAAAACAAAGGACTGCTGCGCTACGACTGGGGCGGCATTTCCGATTTTGAAAACCCCAACGGAATCGACGAATTTAAAATGAAGTTTGGTGGCGAAAAAACCACGTATTACAATGTTTTTGCGGGAAATACCCCGCTTGGAAAGCTTGCCGTTATGGCGATGAAAAGCATGAAGAGAATTTCCTAAGTCAGCAAAGAACGCTGACTAAGAAATTCTAAAACTTCATGCCGGAAGAGAGTGAATTGATTTGGAGAAGGCAAAAAAACGTATTATGCTCCTTGTTCCGTTGCTTGATCAGGGCGGACTGGAGCGGGTATGCGCTGCGACAGCACAGCTTTTAAAAAAGAAATATGATGTCCGCTTGGTCGTGTTTAATACGGCGGGGATGATTTATGACGTGTCGGGGGTATCTCTGATTGACTTAAATCTCGGAGCCGTTCCGGGAAAAATCGGGAAACTTTGCAATGTTTTTAAGCGGGTAACACGCGTGCGGAAGCTCAAAAAAGAACTTGGAACACAGTTAAGCTACAGCTTTGGCCCGACTGCAAATCTTGTGAATATTTTAACAAAGAAAAATGACGTAATTTGGACAGGCATCAGAGGCTTTGGCGCGGTACAGGACAAAGCCGCGATGAAACGAATTTGCAGGCTTTCCGACAGGGTAATCAGTTGTACTAAGGTGATGGAAGAACAGATACAGCGACAGTTTCGACCGAAAAAATCAGCGGCTGTTTACAATCCCTGTGATATTGCGCAGATCAGGGCATTGGCAGACGAAGAAATACCAAAGGAGTTTGAAAACTTTTTTGCAAAAAGCGGTAAGATCGTTGTGTCTATGGGAAGAGAGCATGATGTCAAGGGCTTCTGGCATCTGATCAAAGCGGTTTCTCTGGCAAAAAAATCGCTTCCTAATCTTAGGCTAATGATTATCGGCGCAGGAGAATATACCGAATATAAGACACTTGCAGAGGAACTTGGAATGCGTGCGGATGTGCTCTTTACAGGTGTACAGAAAAATCCCTTTGCGCTGTTGAAAAAGGCGGACGTGTATGCGCTGACTTCCGAAAGCGAGGGATTTCCGAATGCGCTCATTGAAGCGATGGCGGTCGGACTTCCCTGTATTAGTGTCAACTGCCTTACCGGTCCCGCCGAGATTTTACATGCGGACTATGCGCAGTGCAGTGATGAAGATCAAACGATACATGCGGATTACGGTATTCTTACGGGGATTTTTCGCGGGGACAAGGATATGGATGCTACGCATTTCACAAAAGAGGAGGAGCGTTTTGCGGATGCGCTGAAATCCTTGCTTTCGAACGAGGCGTTATATCGTCATTATTGCGAGGCGGCGAAAAAACGCGCTGAAATGTTTGGAATGGAAGAATATTTAGACCATATCAGAGAATTGATTGAAACCGACATCAAAGAAAATGGGTGAAAGGATGCAAAAGAAGCAAAAACAGGCAATGCTGTGTATCGCGTTATTTGCGGTAAGTCTGGCGTTTTACCTTTTCTGGTATCTGCTGGACAGTGTCATTTTAACGGAGGATGCACCATCATATATCAATATGCAAAGCGACAGGGAGCCGGGATACTGCCTGTATCTTTTGCTATTTAGAAAGCTTTTCGGAGCGGAACTTGGCATTCACGGGGCAGTGATTGGACAGTGCGTAATTGCAGCGGTGGCGGCATGTGTAATTACGGTGGAACTAACAAACTTATTTTTGTTAAACAGGATAGGAAGTATCGGAATCCTTGCGATTCAATACGGCATTACTCTGTTAAACCGGTTTGTGGCACAGAGAAGATACAGCTATTTTAACAGCATTGAAACGGAGGGGCTTGCATATTCTTTGTGGATTTTCTGGTTTCTGTGTGTGTTGGGTATCATATATAAAAAGGACAAGAAAAGTCTAATAGGTGCCATCATCTGGTCAATGGCGCTTATATGTATCCGAAAACAGATGTTAATAACAATTATTATTTTACTGATAGCAATTTTATTTTCTTATATTGGAAATAAAGGCTGGAAAACGGCGTGGATCTGTGCAATCCTTTCCTGTGTACTATGCTTTGCGGGGACAAGGTTTGTGGAGTGCGGTTATAATTGGATATTAAGAGGCGCATTTGCGCCCCACACAGGAGATTCGAGTTTTATCCTCGGGACGGAATTGTATCTTGCCGATGATGCGATGGCACAATCCATCACCGATGACAATCACAGAAAGATTTTTATGGAAATCCGAAAACGGGCGGAGGAAAACGAATATCATATTTCCTATGCGGACAAGGGTTGGCAGTCGCTTGTCGATCATTACAGCGGCGCCTATGACCGGATTAAGTTTGATATCGTGATGCCGGTTATCAGAGAAAATCAGGACGCGCGGGGTATTCCCGAGGCAGAGCGGGAGGCGGATTATAACCAAATTGCCGGAACGATGATGTGGGCGCTTTTTGTACCATGTCTGCCCAAGCTGGCGAAGCTGTATGTCTGCAATATCATACATGGGCTGGTCACAACCGTGTTAAAGGTGCATGTTCTGCTCAATTGGGCGGCGCTTGTCTTGTATCTGTGTTATCTTGCAAGTATGGTACTGCTGTATGGGGCCGGTAGAAAAAATGCGGCGTGGGATTTTGCAAACCCTGTGTATTTTGCGCTGCTTGTCCTATTGGCAATTGCGGTGAATGTCTGCTTTACCTCACTTACCATATACTGCCAGATGCGCTATATGCTCTATAATACGGGCTTATTTTATCAGGCATGGTGGGTGATGCTTATAAAGTACATTCAAATCGAATGCGGTAAAGGGAATAAAAATAGGGGATTCGTATGAGAAAGATACTATTTCATTTAAACTGTCTTGAAAGAGGCGGAGCAGAGCGCGTCGTGGCAACGCTTTCTGGACAGTTTGTAAAAAACGGCTATGAAGTCCTGATCGCTACGGAGTGGCAAGGCGAAGAGGAATACGAAATCGATTCGCGCATCACACGCGTGCATGTGGGACTTGATCAAAAACAGGAAGGGCACGGCAGAATTGGAAGATATCTCGACCGGATCCAAAATTTGCGCAATTTGATCAAGAAGACAAAGCCCGATATTGTAATCGCCTTTGCAAGACTGGCAAATTATCGTGCGCTGATGGCAACAATAGGTTTAAAAACACCTGTTATGATATCGGTGCGTATTAATCCCATAGGTTTTTATGATTTTTTGCCGGATAAAATATTGATTCCAACGATATTGCGACGTGCGTCTGGCTGTGTATTTCAGACGCCGAAGCAGCGGGATTTCTTTCCGAAATTTTTGCAGAAGAAGTCCAAGATTATCTTAAATCCAATAAACGACAAGTTTATCGGGAATCCGATTCCCGATGAGAAAGACCGTGAAAAAGCGGTTGTTCACTCAGGCAGGCTTGTCGATTTTAAAAATCAAGCGCTACTGATACGCGCATTTATAAGCGTGCATGAAAAACATCCCGACTATGTGCTGAAACTGTACGGTCCCGATTCGTTTGACGGGACAAAGCAGCAGCTTGAAGCGTTGATTAAGGAAACAAATTCGGCGCATTATGTCTTTTTGATGGGAAGCAGCGCACAGCTGGAACGGGATTTGATAGGCGGTGCGGTGGCGGCGTTTTCTTCCGATTATGAGGGAATGCCAAACGCAATGCTCGAGGCGATGGCGCTCGGACTTCCCGTGGTGGCAACCGACTGTCCGCCCGGAGGACCGCGTATGGTCATTGAAGACGGCAAAAACGGACTGCTCGTTCCGATTAAAGATGAGAAGGCGCTCTCGGAAGCAATCAACCGATTGATAGAGGACAGGGAACTTGCGGCAAGGCTTGGCGCAGAGGCGGCAAAAATCGGAGAACTTGCGAGCTCTGAACGCATCTTTGAAGAATGGAAACGTTATGCGGAGCAGATTATCAACAATGCATAGAGGAAAATCGAAGGGAGACCCGGAAAATGTGCGGAATATGCGGCTTTATATCGAAAAAACGAATTACGAATGAGCAGTTAAAAGCGATGAACGATACCATGTACCACAGGGGACCGAATGACAGCGGTGAGGAAATCTTTGACGCAGCAGGCGGTTACTGCGTGGGAATGGCGCACAGACGTCTTTCGATACTGGATCTTTCCATGCTCGGTCATCAGCCGATGCACTCCTGTGATGACAGGCTTGTGATTGCCTACAACGGAGAGATTTACAACTTTTTGGAATTGAAAGAAGAATTGAAAGACTATCCCTTTGTGTCAAACGGCGACACGGAGGTCATTCTTGCCGCATATCTTAAGTGGGGCATATCATGCATTGACCGCTTTCAGGGAATGTTTGCGATTGCGCTCTACGACAAAAAAACGGACGATTTGTATCTGGTGCGGGACAGAATCGGAAAAAAGCCGCTGTATTACTGGCGTGACGGAGAAAATCTTGTTTTTGCATCGGAGTTAAAGCCGATCATGAACTGCCCGGATTTTCCAAGAACGATCAACAAGTCGATTGTCAAACGTTATCTCTATCAGCAGTGCGTCAACGAACCGTATTCGATTTTTGAGAACGTGTATAAGGCGCAGCCGGGAGAGGTGATTCAATTTCATCTGGGTACCGTCAAAAAGTGGAAATACTGGGATATTGCCAAAGTCTATGCCGCAAAAAAGAGCGAGCCCGTTGGAACATATGAGGAGGCGAAGGAAGAACTCAAAGCAATTCTAAAGGATTCTGTAAAAAAGAGAATGATTGCGGATGTGCCCGTCGGCGCATTTTTGAGCGGCGGATACGATTCCTCGCTTGTGACGGCGCTTGCTCAGGATATCAGTGGCAGTACACCAGTAAAGACCTATTCTATCGGCTTCAACGAGGAGCGTTACAATGAAGCAAAATACGCAAAAGAGGTGGCAAAGCATTTAGGTACGGATCACACAGAACTATACATCGATGAAAGCGCCATGTATGAAATGGTTGACAGCATTCCGAAGTACTATGATGAGCCGTTTGCGGACAGTTCCCAGATACCTTCCATGCTTGTTGCCGGACTTGCCGCAAAAGAGGTGACGGTCGTGCTTTCCGGTGACGGCGGTGACGAATTCTTCTGCGGATACAATATCTATGACAATGTCGCACAGGCGCAAAAACTTGACTTTCTGGGTCAATTAACGTACAGTGTTTGTAACATGCCACCCTTTCGGAAAATGGGATTGTTCGAGAAACTTCCGTTTCGGGTACAGGTGGTGGCGGGAAATCATGAGAAGGAAACAAAGACGCAGATTGGCGGAAGAACCTATATCAAAGTGATTGATAAAATGTTACCGGAGGGCAGTGTGCCGTTTAAGTTTCCGATTGAATCCAAATATCAAGAACCAAACTGGCAGGAGCGCAGAATGCTGCTTGATGAGGAAACATATCTCCCGGGGGACATTCTCTGTAAAGTTGACAGAGCATCGATGAAATATTCCATTGAGGCGAGATGTCCCATATTGGATGTGAATGTGATGGAATTTTCCTACAGATTGCCGCACAAATATAAATATGCAAACGGCATCAAAAAACGCATCTTAAAAGATATCGCATATGATTATATTCCAAAGGAGCTCTTAGACCGTCCCAAAGTAGGATTTGGAGTGCCCCTTGATAAGTGGATGAGAGGACCGCTAAAAGAGCGGCTTGTGGAAATGTGCAGTTTGGACTACCTCAAAAAACAGGGACTATTTGATGCGGAATATGTCAATCAGTTTATCAGTCAATATCTTCGAACAGGAGATAAGGGTCCTGCATCGGGCGCGAACTATTCGAAGGTTGCATGGTCATTTTTCGCTTTCCAGCAGTGGTATGACGAATATTTAGCGTGAGAAGCGTAGAGATTGGTGGGGTCAGAATGAAACGAATCGCACTATTTATTAATTCCCTGCAAAAGGGAGGCTCGGAGCGGGTCATGGTAAATCTCGCCGAGTATTTTCAGAAACAACAGTATGAAGTAATCCTGGTAACGCAGTACAAAAAAGAAAACGAATACGCGCTTCCGACGGGAGTTCGGCGCGTCTATTCGGAGCCCGAAAAAGAGCAGCTGACGGGAAGCAGGATTAAAAATTTCCGTATTCGGTTTGGGACGCTTCGAAACATTTGGAAAAACTACAAGCCCGACGTAATCCTTACCTTTTTGGGAAAGAATAATTTCATGGCAATTGCGACGGAGGCATTTTTGCCGATAAAGGTA
>JAIEDW010000367.1 GCA_029067805.1 Lachnospiraceae bacterium | reverse complement strand
GAAATCGGACACACTCCCGGCGGATACGCTTTCACGCGCTTGACAAATTTATCCAAGAACTTTGTCGTCTTTTCGTTCATTTCGTTTTTTTGTAATACGCTTTTTTTGTACATGAATAACCTCCTATCATCTTTACTTAATCACATACCTAATGTAATGGTACTATATTTGTCGAAAATACACAATATAATTAAATTTTTAACAATGTTTTTGACAGTATTTACTCATTCGCGATTTTATATATTAAAAATAATTGCACAACACGCATCTCCATTAATCGTTGCAAATGCATGTTGTGCAATCTTATAAATCATTAACTTTTTCATTTTACTGCAGCTTCCCGCATTCTCCCGCATCGCCGCGCATAATTTCAATGCCATGCGCAAGCGTTGGCAGGATATATGTAAGACTTTCTTTTACCGCTTTCACACTTCCGGGAAGGTTGATAATTAATGTTTTATTGCGCATCACGCTGACTGCGCGGCTGAGCATCGCTCGTGGTGTGATGCTCAAACTATACTGTCTGATCGCCTCCGCGATACCGGGCGCGTTTTTCGTGGCTGCGCGCATTGTTGCCTCGGGCGTACAATCTCTTGGTGAAAATCCCGTGCCGCCTGTCGTGAAAAGCACATCCACTTGATCCTCGTCGCAAAAACGGACAATTTCGTTATAAAGCACGTCCTCATCATCCGAAAGGATTGTCGTGCGAACGATCTCATAGCCGTTTTCCGTAAGCAGTTCACAGATTGCAGGACCGCTCAAATCCTCACGTTCTCCACGGCTGCCTTTGTCACTTGCCGTTATCACACCCGCTCGGAATTTCGCCTTATTCCTAATAGTCAATTCATCACCCACGCTCACTGTTCCGCCATGCAACACCTTTGCAAACACGCCCTCGCGCGGCATGATACAGTCACCCACCTGGTGAAAAATTTCACATTCCGAATGGCACTGCTTTCCAATCTGTGTGATTTCCAGGACAACATCATTGCACTGAAAAATCGTACCGACCGGATAGGTTTTAAAATCAAAGCCCTCCACCAGAAGGTTTTCACCGAACGCCCCGTCCTCAACCTTCGCACCGCGCGCACGGAATGCCTCGACTGCCTCATACGACAAAAGACTTACCTGTCTGTGCCAGTTTCCGGCATGAGCGTCGTTTTCCAATCCATGATTTTCAATCACTATGGACGTTCCAATATTCTTTTTTGCGGTTCCTTTTTTTTCACTGATGCATACTGCTTTAATCTTTCCCATCTTCAACCCCCAATTTGTACCATTTTTCTTTGATCTTCTTTTTCTTTCACTAGCTTTTCCGAAAACGCATGCGCTTCGGGCTTCTTTTTGACAGCCTCCATGATACGCTCCCGAATCTCATCATCACTTTTACCCGCTCGTAAAAGCGGTTTCAATTCAATTCCGTTATCATAGTGGAGGCACAGCTTTAACTGTCCCTCCACAGTCAATCTGACACGATTGCACGCGTTGCAAAATTTATGAGAGATCGGACTGATAAAACCGATTCGCCCTTGAAATCCCTCAAACAAATAATACTGCGCTGTTTCACTCTTTTTCGCATCAGGCGCTCTCCTGGCAGTTCCATATCTTTTATCAAGCCGATTCAGTATTTCCTCTGAAGGAATCCCGTGAAATCCCTTCCCACACCCAATCGGCATCAGTTCGATGAACCGCACATCTACATCTTTTTCCGATGCAAGCCCTGCAAGATTCTCTATCTCAGTTTCATTCAGCTCCCTGCTTGGTACACAGTTTATCTTTACCTGCATCCCTCTGTCAAGCGCCGCATCAATCGACTCCATAACGCGGCTAAAGTCGTCATAACCTGTAATGCGCTCAAATACCTTTCTATCAAGCGTATCCAAACTAATATTCACACGTTTTAGTCCCGCATTTTTGAGTGCGTCCATCTTTTCCTTTAAGAGCACACCGTTTGTCGTTATCGCAATGTCCTCAATCCCTGCAAGGCTGTTCACATCACTGATCAGCTTCACGAGGTTTTTGCGCACCAGCGGCTCCCCACCCGTAAACCGGAGTTTCCGCACACCAAGCGTTTCCATGATGCGCACTACCCTGAAAATCTCTTCCAGTGTGAGCACCGCTTCATGCGGCATAAAGTCCACGCCCTGTTTCGGCATACAGTACTGACAGCGCAGATTGCACTTATCCGTAACTGAAATTCTCAAATAATCGATTTCCCTGCCAAATCCGTCTTTCATCTTATTTCTCCATTAAAATCAATTTATCTGCCGGAATTTTTAAGTACAGCGGCTTGTCCTTGAGCCTTTGCCAGTCTTCCTTGGAAAGCTCATAAGTCATCACAGCATACCCTGTTTTTTCCGCCACATCCTTATTTGTAAAAAGCACGATCATCGAAAACGTATCCTCAATCACGCGCAGGATCTCACACGCAATCACATTCTCCTCGTCCTTTTTCTCTTCACAGGAAAGCTCCAGAAAATGCGCGCGCACACCGGCATATTGATATGCCTTTCCCGCTTGAACATCTTGTTCTAAAACCGAAAGTCTTATACCCCAGTCCAACGCATAATACCCATTTTCCCGCTTTTCAAGTCTTGTGATATTTTTACACCCTGTCAAAAGCGTCGCCGCAAGCGTTTTCGGGGCATCAAAAATCCCATGCTTACTTTGAATGTCTACAATATTTCCGTTCTCCATGACTGCAATCCTATCCGTCAAGCGATAAACCTCATTCCTGTCATGAGAAACAAAAATACCACCGTTTTCAAACTCCTCCATCACATTCATGACTTCCCGTTCCAGCTGCATCTTTAAATAGTTATCAAGCGCCGAAAATGGTTCATCAAACATCACAAGCCGCGGAGCCTGCGCCAGCATTCTTGCAAGCGCCGTTCTCTGTTTCTGTCCTCCCGAAAGCTGTGCAGGATAAAGATTTTCCTGTTCTTCCAAAAAAAATTTCTTAATATATTCCCGTGTCTTTATTTTATCGCCCGCACCACACATAATATTTTGAAAAACCGTCATATTTGGAAACAACGCATAGTCCTGAAAAAGATATCCGATTCCTCGCTTCCTTGTCGGAACATTGATTTTTTTTGCACTATCAAAGAACACAGTATCATCTAATCTTATGACACCCGTGTCAGGTTTCTCAATCCCCGCAATACATTTCAGCGTAAGGCTTTTTCCACAGCCCGACGCTCCCAAGATTGCAAACATTTCTTTATCGGTTTCAAAATTGACACGAAGCGTAAAGTCACCGCAGCGCTTTTCTATATCTACATATAACGACATCAGTAACCGCTCCTTCCCTTGCCCTTTAACAGCTCATTTTGATGGCTTGTCCAATAATTCATCAGAAAGATTGTGATAAAGGAAAGCGCCATAATAATTGCCACCCAACGGTACGCGAGCTCCCTGTTGCCGCTCTGCATCGCCGTATAGATCGCTACAGACATTGTCTGCGTGCGCCCTGGTATATTTCCTGCAAGCATAATTGTCGCGCCAAATTCTCCCAAAGCCCTTGCAAAAGCAAGAATTGTCGCCGCCGCTACGCCCGGCCATGACACGGGCAAAAGCACCTTAAAAAATAGTTTCATCTCCGACATTCCTAGCGTTCTTGCCGCATGAAGAAGGTTTTTATCAACCTGCTCAAACGCACCTATGGAGGTGCGGTACATAATCGGAAACGAAACGACCGTTGCCGCTATCACCGCACCTTGCCATGTGAACAACACATTCAGCCCCATACGCATAAGAAGCTGTCCGAATGCAGAATTTTTCCCAAATATGATAAGCAGAAAAAAACCTACTACTGTCGGAGGCAGCACCATAGGCAGCGAAAAAAT
>JAIEDW010000366.1 GCA_029067805.1 Lachnospiraceae bacterium | reverse complement strand
TTCGGTGTTGCCGATGCAGTTTTTAAGTTACAAGCCTTCTTTAATAAAACTGCTGCAGGCGGAGTCTTTGTGATAAAACTGAAACTTCTATCTGCATATACTGTGATCACAACAGGGATGATCAAATCACCCTGATCCGCAGTCTTTGCGTTAAACTGCTTTGTGAACTCTACAATGTTTACACCGTGCTGTCCAAGCGCAGGACCAACCGGTGGAGCCGGTGTTGCTTTGCCGGCGGGAATCTGTAATTTAATGTATCCTTCTACTTTCTTTGCCATTTTGGCACCTCCTATTTTATTCTCAGTTTTCAGCACATACTGATAAACCGTTTTGTGGTTGTTTGGGCGGATAACCCTCCCACACGGAACAAAATTCCGTATAATACTTTACTACAAACTTTTCATAATGTCAACAAAACAAGATATCGTTTTCTAGTCCCACATCTTTCTGACATCCGAAAAGTTGATTTCTACAGGTGTTTCACGACCGAACATTTCCACCATAATGGTGAGCGTCTTTCTCGCCGTGTCAATCTTCTGCACCGTGCCAACCGTATCTTTCCATACGCCTGCGGTAACATTGATGACATCACCCTCAGAGAACGTAACATTTACTTCATGTCCGAAATCAAGCGCCGCAAGTTCCGCTTCCGTGAGCGGCACGGGTTTGCTTCCGGGTCCCACAAAGCCTGTGACACCTCTTGTATTTCGCACCACATACCACGCATCGTTGTTGTCGGCGTCCATGTGAAGAAGCACATATCCGGGGAAAAGCTTCTTCTGCGAACTCTTCTCCACGCCATCCTTAAGCTCCGTCACATCCTGTAAAGGTACGCGCACTTCGAGAATTTCATTTTCAAGATGTCTGTTCTCGATTGCCTTTTCAATGTTTGCCTTTACTTTGTTTTCATAGCCTGAATAAGTATGAACAACATACCAGCCCATTCCCAAACCGCTCTTATTGTCGCTTAAAGCAACCTTGCTGTGCACCTCGCCGTCGTCTTCGGGCTCTTCCAAAACAGGTTTTTTCGCTTTTGCAACGGTTTCTTCAACCACGGTTTCCTTTGGTCTTTCCGGCATCTTGGGTGACGCCTGAAGCCATTCCTTTGTTTCGGGAGTAATAAGCTTTTTGGCTACCGCCTTGGTCTCTTTCTTTTTTTCCATACTATTCAACCTCACTGTTACATTCCGATACTTGTCAGGAAATCAACACCGAACAGGATAATCGTATCCAGAAAGGTAATGATCAGTCCCAACACAACAGAAACACAAAGCACTGCTACAGACTCTTTTACCGTTTCCGTCTTATCCGGCCATGAAATTTTATTGAATTCGGTTTTCATGCCTTTCCAAAAGCTGTCTTTCTTCGCCTCTTTCTTTGCCGTGTCTGCCATAGTTTGCCTCCTATGCTCTTAAAATCAATTACTTTGTTTCCTTGTGTAATGTGTGAGTTCTGCAAAATCTACAATACTTTTTGATTTCCATTCTATCAGGATGGTTCTTCTTTTCTTTTGTGGTATTGTAGTTGCGCTGCTTGCACTCTGTACAAGCCAGTGTAATCTTTGTACGCATAATTCCACCTCCGTCAGCGTTCTAATCCTTATCATGTTCTAATCATACAATCCGCGTCTGTGCTTTTCTCAGTTTTAAAAGCATAAAAAAAAGACCTCAGACACATTTTGCCTTACAAGCATACCACATGTCCCCCGCACTCGTCAACTGTTTTTCCAATGAAAATTCGATTTTTTCGGCAAAAAAAAGTGCGAAACACTTGATTTTTCCCCCGTTTCGTGGTATTTTATTCATATACAGGTATGTTCTGCAAAAATTGTCAGAATATTCTGGTTTTTTGTATTTGTAAATATATACTTATGATACCATATATTTAGAGAAAGGAGGAGCATCGATGGCGGTTTCTTTTACGACTTTGCAAATTTACGATCAGTATCTGACGACATATCGCAACCGTGATAACAAGTATAACGGCAGCAACCGAAAAGTAAACAAGCGCAGTTCCCGTTATGATACCCATGACCAGAGTGAGCTGCAAAATGTATACAGCGCGATTCAGTGGAAAAACCGTTTTGCTCCGCTTTATCTGAACGAGCCTTCTCCGAAATCGATCGCGTTTGCGGTTCATTTAAAAGAGAGCGCTCAAAATCTGAAGCAGACGATCACCTCGCTGAGCGGTGATGACAATGATCTGTTTGCTATGAAAACGGCTTACAGCGATAATGAAAATCTTGCGACAGTAGAGTACATGCCCGAGAAGTCGGATGGGAACGTTCCGTCCAGCTTTACTCTTGAGGTGGAAAGCTTTGCATCGCCTCAGGTCAACACCGGAAAATTTGTTGAAGCAGATCAAGCAACAGCTTTAAAACCAGACAGTTACTCCTTTGATATCCTTACGAATAAGCTGCACTATGAATTGCAGTTTAATATAAACGAGGGAGAAACAAACAGCGAACTGCAAAAGAAACTTGCACGCCTTATCAACAATTCTGATATCGGCGTATCCGCAAAGGTTATTGAAGACGGGGAGCTCTCCGCACTTGAGATTACTTCTGATGCATACGGTCTTCCGTTCCAGAATGAAAGACACTTCACGATCAACGATGACAAGACCAGCTATCATAACGGCGTTGTTGATTATCTGGGATTGAATGATACCGTCAGGGAGGCATCCAATGCAATTTACAGCATTAACGGAAATGAAGAATCTTCTTATTATAATTCCTTTGATGTGCTCGACGCTTACCATGTAACTTTGCACCCCGAGAACGGAACGGGAACGGCAAACGTCGGACTCTTTGCTGACGCAGAATCACTTTCCTATAATATCGAAACATTTGTCGACGGTTACAATCATTTCTTAACCGGAGTGCTTGCAGATACCGCGGCAGAGGAAAATACGACGCCAAATGACGAAGATCTTTCCTTGACAAGACTTCTGTCAAAAGATATGACAAAATTCCTCGATCTTCATAAGACGAATTTGGAAAAGTACGGCATTACAGTAAACGACGATGCAAGCCTCGAATACGAAAAGACGGATCTGTTCGCGGATTCCAGCGCCTTGCAGGGCTTCGGAAATCAGATGATGCGAAAGCTGACTTCCATCTCGCTCGACCCGATGGAATACATCGACAGGCGGATTTGTGCATACCCGAACCCGTTCACAAACTACATTAACCCTTATATGACAAGTATCTATACGGGAATGCTCTTTAACGCTTATACATAAGAAACTTTCTCAATAAAGAATGATAAAAAAAGCAAGTTGATGACTTGCTTTTTTCTTATTCTTCTGCATCGAGCGGCAGCTCTGCGGGACGCCAGTTCCTTGCCATGCGTTCATATTCTGTGGCTTTTTCGGTCAGTCTTGTATGCTCCACCTCATAGTCTTTTTCCGGAAGAGCTCGCAATTTTGGCGATTTGGCAAGCTTCCGGTAGCTGAGCGCAAGCGCCATCAAGGCGGACGTTCCGCTGCTTGCGATGTCAATCTCGCTTTCACAGTCAAATGCCGCTCTGCCAAACCATATGGCAGCTTCCTCGAAATCCTCCTTTTTCATAAAGAAATAGCCAAGCTCCATACACATCTCCGCGGAAGGTACTGTCGCCTCCTCACATAGTGAAATTTTTAACATATTCACAGAATCGTCCATCTGGCGGTAAATTTTCAGCAACACAGCGATAATCTGGCGGCATAAATCGACATTCTCTTTCTGCTGTCTGTCCACATACGCCTGTTCCAAAAATTGCTTCGCACGTTCCAGCTCCTGCTCCTCTCCCGCTTTATACAATTCACGCACATACATGCCAAGCAGTCTGTCAGAAAGCACGCCCTTCTCCTCAATGATCTTCTCAAATACATGAAAATCCCTGCTACTGTGATTCCCTTGAGGGCGGTGAAGTATTTCGATATCACTGTCAAACACAATGGGCGATATATTGATCGTTTCGTGTATCGGCTCAATCCATGTAAACTCACGCAGTCGTTTAAAAAGCTTGGGACGCCTGTCGCGAGTAAAGTTTTCGGTTGGATGATTCATCTGTTCCGTCACATAAATCATCTGTACGATTTCGACCTCTGGAAGCATTGCACGTTTCAAGGCTTTGAATTTCGTGCGGTTCTCTTCATCAAGCACCTCATCGGCATCGGCGGAATAAATATAATCTCCCGTTGCCTTGGAAAAAGCAAAGTTTCTTGCCGCCGCAAAATCGTCATGCCATGCATAATCATAGACATACGGCGTATAGGATTGCGCGATCTTTTTTGTATCATCCTCGGAACCCGTATCCACAATGATCATCTCATCCATGATATCACTTAAACAATCCAGACAATTCTTTAAAACTGCCGCTTCATTTTTTACAATCATGCATAGGCTGAATTTCATACTGCCAACAACCCTTTCCTTAACCATGAAAATCTGTTTTCATGGTATTTTCCTTTATTATAACAGGATTTACATAACAACTCAACCTATTATTTATTGAAAATGCAAGAAATTATTGACAAGGTTTGTACAATTTCTGTATCATTCCGCGCACATTTATGCTAAAATGGCAATAGAATAAGGCGTACGGAGGATTTTTATGTCACTTGGAATTGTTATCTCAAATCACAATATGGGTCATAAGACTGTGGAATGCATTGCTTCCGTGTTTCATTCCGATTTCAAAGACTTTCGGATCTTTGTCGTTGATATGGCTTCCTCGGACGACTCCGTTTCCGTTCTGAACGTGCAGTTTCAAGACCGCATCACGCTCACATGCTGTGCGGACGATTTGGGGAGCTGCGGCGGGCTCAACATTGGTATCCGACAGGCGATGGATGCCGGGTGTGATTATATATGCTGTCTTGGTGAATCGATTACGTTAGCCCCCACTGCGCTTGGCAATATGGTACGTTTTATGCAAACGAACCCAAACGTCGGTATTGTCGGCGCAAAGATCTATCACAAGCACATGCCTCACTACATACAACAGTTCGGCATCTCCGTTGACTTTAAAAATTTTCGAGCACATACACTCTACGCCGACCATGTCGATGATGATACGATCCCAAACATTGTATACTGCGACGCCGTGAGTGCCTGTGCGATGCTGGTATCCGCCGACGCTGTTCGAAAAGTAGGTCTGATGCCGGAGGATAATTTTCTTTACTGGGACGACACCGAATGGAGTTTCAATATGAAACAGGCGGGGTATGAAATCGTCGCCCTTGCAGAGGCAAAAATGTATCACTCGGCAAGCCCCATGCGACGATGTGACAATACGAAAGTGAATTATTATCTGACACGCAACTGTCTGAATTTTTTTATGAAATATACACATCCCGAAAAATGTATGAAAATGAGCATTGTCCTTCTGCGCTCGATTTTCGAATCATTTTATCTGCATCGCATGGGACAAGCACACAATATGGCACAATCCGACCTGACTGCGTTGAACGATGCAATTTACGGGCTGCGCGGCATGGCATCCGCAAGTCGTATCCTGGAAAACGACGAAAATGGTCTGGGGTTCGTCAACTTTTTTGAGGAACAGGAAGCCGTCTATATGGAGGATGACGATCCGTTTTTGGAACAGGTGATCCGCCAGATCAATCCGAACATTCTGTTTTTGCAGCTTCCCAAGCCGAATGTGACAACGATTGTACGCTGTCAGTCTATTCTTGGGATTAAAGACTTTCATTATAAGCTTGATTTCAGTGAGAACATCGTCTATATTGACAAAAATTACCGTATGCTGGCAACGCGCGAGGACGCAAAACTTGTACAGAATTACGAAGCAAGTCTGCAGCTGTTTTTGTATGCGATGCAGCCCGCCATTTTGCGAAGGATCAGTGAAACGCGTGGAATTGAATTTTAATATAAGATATATCTGAATATGTAAAAATAGCATCGCTGTGCAGCGATGCTAAAAAAACAGGGCTTCCGAAATCGGAAGCCCTGCTCTATATCCGTTTTAATCCGGTTTAGACATCTATTCTAATCTAGGATTAGCCTAAGATTGAAAGTACGCCCTGGTTAGACTGGTTAGCCTGTGCAAGCATAGACTGACCTGCCTGTGAAAGGATGTTTGCGTTAGAGAATGCAACCATCTCTGTAGCCATATCCGTATCACGGATTGCTGACTCAGCACTTGTTGTGTTCTCAACAATGTTATCCAAGTTCTTAATTGTGTGCTCTAAACGGTTCTGAACAGCACCGAGTGCAGATCTCTGTGTAGAAACCTTCTTGATAGCTGCAGCGATCGTCTCGATAGCGTCTGTAGCGTTTGTTCCGTCTGTTCCGTTAACCTTCAAGCCGTTAATTCCAAGGCTCTTAGCTGTCATAGCGTCGATGTTGATGTTGATCTTGTTGTTAGCTGTTCCGTCAGCACCTACATGGAAGCTCATCTTCAATGTAGCTGTCTGATCCTTAACTGCTGATACCAACTTCTTCTCTGCAACGCTTACTGCGGAAATCTCTTTTCCGAGTACATCGTAGATCTTAGGTACACCAGCATTTGCTGAAACAGTCTTAGCGCCTTCGCCAGCTGCTGTAGCTCCGCCTGCTGAGAAATAAGTATCCAGCTTGTTAGCTGAAACCGCATTTCCATCTTTGTCGTATACTGAGTATACATCACCCTTTGCATAAGCTGCTGATACAGTGTAAGCTGTAACGATCTGTGACAATCCAGCTTTCTTAACATATGTATCTGATGTTGATACTGTTACAGTTGCAACGTCCTGTCCGTTAAGGTTCTGAATCTTGAATACGCCGCCTCCGATACTTACTGCTACTACCTTGTAGTTAGCCTTAGCATCGCTTCCGTTCAACTCAAGTGAGTAAGCAACCTTATCTGCTACTGTAGAAGTTGTGATTGTGAAGCCCTGATCTCTGATAGCCTTTGCAAGGTTATTTGAATCAGTTGATGAAACCTTTGAGCTGTTTGCTGCAAATGAAATTGTTGCTGACAAACCTGTAGCTGTATTCTTTGCGTCTACAATTGAAGCTGTTGCAAGTGTAGCAGTGCTAACTGACTTGTATGTATAGGTATAACCCATAGCATCCACGTTCTTTGTGTCACCCTTTAAGAGGTATGTCTCATTGAACTTTGTTGTCTCAGCAACACGGTCGATTTCCTGTGTCAGCTGATCGATCTCGTCCTGGATGTAAGAACGGTCATCTTCTGAGTTTGTGCCGTTTGCTGACTGGATAGCCAACTCGTTCATTCTCTGAAGCATGTCATGAACTTCTGTCAACGCACCTTCTGCTGTCTGTACAGAGCTGATGCCGTCTTCAGCGTTCGCAGATGCCTGTGTAAGACCTCTGATCTGCTTTCTCATCTTCTCGGAAATAGCAAGGCCTGCTGCGTTGTCTGCCGCACGGTTGATTGCGTATCCTGAAGATAACTTCTCTGTAGAAGAAGAAACTGCCTTTGCTGTGATGCCTAACATTCTGTTAGAGTTCATTGCTGATAAATTGTGCTGTACTACCATAGTATTACCTCCTTGTGTTTGTCGTAAGAGAATCCTTTCTCCTACCTATTTTATTTCTTTATTTAGTTGTAGAACCGAGAACCTGTATGATTTTCGGTCTTCGGAAACAGTGAATACCGTTTCCTATTAATCAGATTGATTAATATATTAGCCAATCCTTTTATAATATCTGTTTCAGCCGGCTCTACCGGGTGGCGCGCCCATTCCCCACCGGCTAAAACAGTTATTAACTGTTTTATTTTGTTACTTTTATTGTTTCTGATATCTATATCGACCCCAACAGGAAAATACTTTATAGTTTTTTTTAAATTTTTTTAACTTTTTTTGTGTGCCGCAAATCCCCTAGGAATTCAGCAATTTTTCTCTCTCAATCCGGCATTTCTCGTGCAAATCCACATACATGTTTGCCATATCCTCCTGTCCCATCTCCCTGTAGATGCAGATAATATTACCGTAACATGCAAGCAGACCGTCGCCAAGCTCATCCCTGTCTTTCATCGTGGTCGCCTTGATAAATTGCATCAACGCCTGAAGCTTCTGATTATTTTCCAGATAAGCGCCCGCAAGTGCAAACACGAATTTTGCGGTCTTATACGTTTCGCTGTACTCTAACAGCAGATTAACCGCGTCCTGTGCCCTGTTGACATTGAGATACGCTTTACTGAGCGACTCGATCAAAACCTCCACAAAAAAGCGTTCGGTAGAAGGGTTGAACGAGAGCGCCATTTCATACGCGCTCACAGATTTATCATAATTCATAAGTACAAACTGCGACTGCCCGATCTGGAACCATATATACGGATCCCGCGGATCCTTTTCCAACTGCTTTCCGAGAAGTCTTAGGTTCCGAAGCTGCTTTTCCACCATCTCGTCTCCGGAGATATTGTAACCGTGATGAACCGCCCCCATCGGCATATCAAAGCACGGAAATTCCAGATTTGTGGGATCCTCAATCCGAACAAGCTGCTCGTGAATCGGCTGCGACCAAAAAAAACGTTTTTTATTATAAAATCTTGTAACCGTATCAATCGTGCACCGCTGGACGCCATCGTTTCCCATAACCAGACTTTTCAGCGGGAATCTGCCCACACACCTTGGCAGTTTCTGCGTCAGGATACGGATATTCTTATAATCAAAACTCTCCAGATATTCATCGCAGTCGAGCGATAAGATCCAGTTGTTCGTGGCATGCTCCGCGCAGAAATTCCGTGCCGCGCTAAAATCATCAATCCACTCAAAATCCACTACGGTATCCGCATACTTCTCCGCGATTTCCTTCGTACGGTCCGTCGACCCCGTGTCCGCCACGACAATCTCAAACCCATATGGCTTTAAATGCTGCAGGCAACCCTCAATGTATTTCTCCTCGTTTTTTGCTATAATACATACTGTAATCGGTAATTTTGACATATCTTCCTCCTAGCAAAAACGCCAGCCACGCTTTACCGTGGTTGGCGCTTTGGTCATCATTTCTTCTTATCCATAAGCTGCGGATCAACATCATTAATCCGGCTCATAGACCTATAATATTTCGCTACTGCCTCATTGCTGGCTTTCATGGTCCTTATTTCTTCACGCTTTTTTGTCATGGCAGACTGCATTGCCTGTTTTCCGCGTTGTTCCTGCGCTCTGATCGTAACGCTTTTATCCGTCGCGGTACGAATCAAATCCTGCATTTTTTTTACCTTGTCGGCATATGCTTTCGGATCCGCCTGCACCGTTTCGCGCACAAGCTCATAGGTGCTCGTAAAGCCTTCGTCAAGCTTCTCCAACGCATCAATCAGTTCACCTTTTTCGTCCATTGTTTTATCGTACTGTTCAATGTCAAACGGCTTTGCCAAGGCAATGGAAAGCTGCTTCTTATCCAACGCAAGCACTTGATCCAAGACTTCGTTTTTCTTTTCAAGACTCTCGATCATAATCTGTAAATAGTCTTCTGTCATATGCTTTCCCCTTTTAAGCTCCTGTGCCGCCGGCGCTGTATCCCGACTTGTTTCCCTGTCCGCCTGCCACTCTCGACTGCGCTGCCGGATTTCCTTTATCCGCGGCAGCCGACTTCATCACTTCTTTCCAGTTATCCCGCATCGCGCGTATATGCGTCAAGATTTCCTCCATGATCGCAGGATCCTTTGCAACGTTGCACTCATGGCATCTGCGCAACAGATAAACATAAATCTTCTCGAATTCTTCCCACACGGGATATTTCTTATCCAACGTATCGCGGAAATTCTGTAAAATATTTTCGATTTTCACGATATGTTCGTGTGCCCTTGCCGGATTATTGTTCTCCATTGCCAGGATTGCAATATTTCCGAATTTAATAGCGCCTTCATAAAGCATCAGTGTCAGCTCTGCCGGAGAAGCAGTCATAATCTTGGCATTTTGATACTGTGCATATCCGTCCTGTTTCAGCATTCGCTATTTCCCTCTTTCTTTCACCTATCAGTTCGAGCCAAGCATACTTGATACAATGCTCTGATTTGACTGCAGCTTGGAAAGTGCTGTTTCCATCTTCGAGAATTTATCATACCACTTATCCTCATAAGCGCTGAGTTTATCCTCGGCATCCTTAATCTTCTTGGTGTAATTGTCATAGTCTTTCTGCAGCTGCTTGTCATTATACACTTTGTAGATACTACTGTATTCCGTCGACCGGCTCATGGTTTTATCCAGTTCACCATAGAGATTCTTACACAAATCCGCAAAGAACTGTATTGTACCCTCCGGATCCTCGGTAAGCGCTTTCATCAATTTATCATCTTTATCTCTTGTATTCTCGTCGTCCTCATCACCGTCGATATGATAAGCATGATGCTCATTATCCTTCGCAGTAAAGTAGCCTAATGTCTTGATACCAAAGGTAGAAAGCCCCACTTTCTTCCCGTTAATATCAAATGTTTTTAGCATCGCCTGTGTCATGGTACTCATAACGCTGCTAAGCTGCACATCTTTTCTTAACAGAGAGTCTTTGATGGTATTCTCCCACTTCTCGACCTCTTCGTCCGACATCGCTTCCTTCTCATCTGCCGAAAGCATGTTGTACTTTCTCGCAGAATCCGCATTGTAGAGCTTATCCATCTCGTTGATTAAGTCGTTGTACTCCGTAAGGAAATCCTTGATCGTATCATATGCGCTCTGATAATCCGTTGTGGTGTTGATCATGATCTCACCGTCTGTAACGCCTGTGGCATTGATTGTCAGACCGTTGATGCTGAATGTATTTTTCGTATCCGTATACGTCGTGCCGTTTAAGACAATCTCCGCATCCTGTGCTGCAATTTTGTTTGAATCCCCTCCAACTAAGCCCAACATAGACAGAACAGAACCGTCCGCTGTATCATCCGTAATAGTAAAGTCACTTGCCGTTCCCGATTTTTTAGAGCTGATATAAAAACGCTGCTGTGCTTCATCAAAAGAAGCATTCAATCCCGCCTTTTTCAGTTCTGAAACAAAGTCAGATATCTTCATATCGCCGCTCAGTTTAATTTTTGTTTTCGTGGCATCAGCGCCCGTACCGACTTTTACGGTGATTTCGTGACCAGTAAACGCCAAATTCGCTATCGAGTCAAGCGTATCTTCAGCCTTAAGAGGCGCCGGTTTGGCAACAGCCGTTTTGAACGAACTTCCCGTATGCGTACCTGCTACGCTGTTGTCATTTTCAAATATATCACTCAATCCGAGCGCATCGATAATTTCGGTTTCCAGTTCTTGAGGAATCTTTATCGAACCGTCATCTTCTTTTTTCCAGCCTTGTGTCAGTTTGTATTTCGAGCCATCAGCGGGGCCACTTACCGTGAGCGCACCATCTGCAAACGACATTTTAACACCTGTGCTTGCCGCTTCCGTATTAAAACGATTCACAAAGTCTTCAACAGTTTCACCTGCTTTTACCTCAACCCAGACGGTCGGGTCCTGTGCATTAACCGAAATACCGAGCTTACTGCCCGCTTTAATCTTTAAATCCTTTACAAGTTCTGTTTCCTTCGTCCCAACGACATCTTCCGCCTTAACCAGTTCCATTTTTGTGAAAGCAGAGCCTGTATGATCCCCCGTCACACTGTTGTTGTTTTTAAATACATTGCCCAATCCGAGTGCGTCAACAAGCGTTGTATCCACCAGTCCCGAAGATGACGTATATGGTGATGTCAGCTTGTATTTCGAACCGTCAGAAGGACCCGTCACATTAATCACACCATTTGTCGCATCAAACGATAATGAAAAACCAGCAATCCCTTCCGCTGCTGCGGCATCATTAATTTTTTGTATAAACGATCCTACTGTTTCACCGGCTTCTACCTTAACCGTAGCACCAGCCGTCGGAGCATTTGTATTAAGCGAAATACCAAGCTCATAGCCAAGCTCAGTCTCAATACCCAAATCTTCAAGTTTTGTATTCTCGTCGACTTCGACCGGCATACGTCTGTATTCCAGCCGCGAAACCTTTGCACTCGTAAGGGATGCTGTTTTTGCAAGCTTCTTTACTTCGAGCGTCTGTGTTCCGTCTACCGCATTCGACGTTGCGCTGACAGTTGCCTTCGTCGTATCCGAGCTTGATACCTTCTTTTTCTTATATGCGCCCGTCAAACGTAATTTAGAGAGCGTATTGCTGTATAAATTGTAAATCTTGGAGTTCAGATCCTGCCATGCAGTCTGCTTCCACTCCAGTTTCTTCTGATCATTCTTGAGATTATCTACCTTAATCTGTTTTGCCGCTACAAGCTGCTGTACAATACTTTCCGTATCCAATCCCGAATTCATGCCGGTTATTCGCATTCTATCTGACATAACTCAACACCTATCCCTTTCTTTCCATGATTTAATATGTAATATTAGAGTTTCTCGTCCACTAACACACCCGCAATCTCCATGCACTTCGCGATCATGTCAAGCGTCTTTTCGGGTGGGAACTCCTTAACAACTTCCTTCGTTTCCTTATCGACAAGTTTGATCGTCACTCTGTCGGTCTTCTCGTGAATACCAAACTTTAACTCCGAATTCGGAAGCTGAACGTTCATCTTCTCGATTGCCTTTTTAATCTTCTCATTCTCGGCTGACTGCTTTTCCTCAAGGGTACGGGTATCCTTATTTTGGTAACCGTTCACAGCGCTGTTTGCACTTGCATTGTCCTGTGCCCGTGTGCGCTCTCCATCCGTGGTTTCCACACGTACAGTATTGTCGGCATCAGCCTTCGTTACAGGTCTTACTGTGCTTACAGGTGTCGCCGTCTGTGTATTGACTGCCACCTGACTGTTCATTGATTCTATATACATGCCTTTTCACCTCCATGTTTCTATGCATATATGTTTTTTTACAAGTTCAGTTATAGAATATATCGGTTATAACGAAAAAAATGTTTATAGCGACTATAAACATTTTTTCGTTATTTTTATGTTATTTTTTGTTATTTTCCGTTTTCCTTTTTGGGGAATAAATTTGCCAGCTGCTCCACTGCTGCCGTATTATTCGCTGCTTCCTTGTTTGCCTCCTGTATCTGTTGATACACCTCTTTGCGATATACAGATACCTGCTTCGGGGCGGAAATTCCAAGTTTTACCTGTTCGCCCTTAATCTCGAGCACAGTGATCTCTATGTCGTTGTTCAAGATCAACGCCTCACCTTTTTTTCTCGATAATGCCAGCATATCACTCACCCGCTTTCTTTGCTTCAAGTTTATCGTAAATCTCGTATTTGATGCTATATGCGTCATTATCGCTTATGAGCTGTACTGCCTTGCATTCCTGTATATTTACGATAATCGGCGCTTTTAAGTTCACGGTAATTTTCGTGATATCCTTTGGAACGGTCACAGTCACAAACATCAACAGGTTATCCGGCTCTAAGTTCGTCCCCAGCGGCTTTAAAAGTTCTGTGTCGAACATCAACTCATAATCTTCCATTACAAGTTCCGGATTCATGACGGGCATCGCAAAGTTCGGCTCATCTAACGACTGCAGCCATTTAATGCTCGATTCCTCACCTTTTTCAATATTAAAGATCAAGGTAAATC
>JAIEDW010000365.1 GCA_029067805.1 Lachnospiraceae bacterium | reverse complement strand
GAATCCGAAACAGAACACACCACGGATAATGCAGATAATGAAGAAAACTCCGGAACAGAGGTTTCTTCTGAAGAAATCATACAAAAAGAGGTATCTGCGCAGAAGGAACAGCAGTCAGAGCATCAAAGCGTAAACGCTACACAGTTTATATTTGCGGTAGATGAAGAACCGACTGCCCCCGATATACATAATCGGAGAGAGATTGACTGGATGCTTATTGCGCTTATCACAGGAGGCATATTATGTATCGTTGTAATCGTTATTTTCTTAATGAAAATACGCAAGCTGCGCAGAGAATAGATAGTTGGATTGGAGAAAAGAATGTATTTAGATAACAGGGATAAGCGAAATGACGCAATGATATACTTGCATATGGATAATGACGAGGTTGAGGAAGCTCAGGTTGATGTTTTCAATGTCGTAACGCAAATGACAAAAAAGAAGAAGTTGTACAGATATATTTTTGTGATCGCCGTATGCGTGGGTGTGCTTTTGGGGCTGACAATGATAGGCGTGGATTACGTCACAGGGAAAAATACCTATGCGCGCGCTGTGATAAGCTTTCAGTATGAAGGAATAGAAGATGGCTTAGATCCCAACGGGGCGGCATTTGATATCAACAAAATCAAGTCTCCTGCGGTTATTGAGGAGGCGCTGGCATCCTTGAATAATTCAAGATACGATGTGGAGGACATTCGGGGAAATATTGCGATAGAGGGAGTAATACCTGAGGATGCGGTGGAGAGAATTACCGTTATCAAAGAAATGGCGCTTGATGATATGTCAAGCTATGAAAAAATACTGGATGTATCCTATTATCCTTCACAGTATATCGTATATCTTTACAAAGATTTCGGAATGTCGGGAACGGAGGTATCACAGATATTAAATGCGATACTGGAAAGCTACAGAACATACTTTCTTGATACTTATGCGAATACAGAAGTGCTTACGATTACGACAAATCTGATCGATTACAATGACTATGATTATGCAGAGGCGCTTGATATGCTGGAAACGCAGATAGAGCTTATGCAGGATTATGTGAGCGAACGCAGAGATCAGGCACCCGAGTTTCGTTCTTCTGTTACCGGACTTTCTTTCGGTGATATCTCAAAAGCGCTTGATACTGTGGAAGGGATTGATATCGCAAATTTGAATTCCTATATAGAAAGTCATATGCTCACCAGAGACAGAGAGCGACAGATTGAGTATTACGAGTACAAAATAAAAAAATACAATATGGATATTGCGGAGTATCAGGTGCAGCTTTCCAATGTACAGTCGGTAATTGATGCATATCAAAAGGATCCGATTGTTATTGTGAGCGCGCAGGAAACGACACAGCAGCTTGAACAGACAAATGAGTATTATGATAAGCTTTTGCAGCAAAGATTGGATTTGTCCCAAAAGATAGCGTCACTCAACACGGATTTGAATGAAACATATACTCTTTTGAACGCGGCAAACAGTACAGACAAGAAAAATATACAGGACGAATATGACTATGCGGATGAAAAAATGACGGCAACGGCAGAAACCATAGCAAAGTGGGCAGATTTAACAGAGCAAACGACGCAGGAATATTACACAACGACGCTTTTTTCAAATGCCTACAAAATCAGTGTGCCTGCGCAATACAGCGCTGCGGGAGGGATTCTGTCTGTGGCAAAAAAAATCGGCATGTGTGTTGCGGTAATGGTATTTGCCGTGATTTTTGTCTGGTGCATAGACGGATTCTTCAGTGAGATTAAAGAGATAAGGAAAAACAAGTATTAAAATATGAAAAAGGACCTATTCTTAAATTTTTTGAAAGGACTGATTCCCTTTTGGAATATCATTATCTTCTGCTATGTGTGGGTATTGTATTACAATGAGCAGACTTTTTTGGTATTTTGGTTTAGAGGGTTGGTTATTTCCATTGTCTTGTATGCGTTGGTTTACTATGCTTTCGGAAGGTTGTATCACGCCTTCAAAATACACAGCAGCAGGATCAGTGAACTAATGCTTTCACAGTTTTTGGCAATCGGAATATCAGACTTTATTTTATATTTGATGTGCTATATGATCCATATGAGATTTGTAAACCTGATTCCGGGATTTTTTGCGTTGGCTGTACAGTTGCTTGGCACATTGACGCTTTTAATGATAAACAAATCTTATTTTGCAAATTATATACCCGCACAAAAAACAATTGTGATATATGGTGCGAAAAAGGAATGCCAAGAGGAGAACCATATTGAAACATCCATAAAAGAATTTATTGATAAGCTGAATGCAAGACATGCAAATCTGTTTGATATCCGGGAGAGTTATCCGGACACTTATGAAAGCAGTGAACTGATGGATCGGATCGCGTCTTTTGATACGGTCATACTTTGCCACGTATCACAGAAGTTAAGGTCAAAGATACTGGCAGTATGTGCGGGAAACGGGAAACATGTCTATGTCACGCCAAAGATAGAAGATATCATGCTGACAAATTATGAGTACAGATACATGATAGATACACCTTTGCTGGAGTCGGTTGCGGGAAGCGGTGCATATAAATCCAAGAGAGTTTTTGATATTGTTATTTCGCTGCTCATGCTGATTCTTTTTTCGCCGTTTATGCTGATTATTGCATTATGTATCAAATTAGAAGATGGCGGTCCTGTATTTTACAGACAGAAACGTGTCACGATAAACGGCAGAGAATTTGATATTTTGAAATTCAGGAGCATGGTTACAGATGCGGAAAAGCAGGGGTATAAACCTGCCGCTGTAAAGGATAGCCGCATTACGCGGACGGGCAGGTTCATCAGGGCAACGCGACTGGACGAGATCCCGCAATTATTAAACATATTAAAGGGGGATATGTCTATCGTAGGTCCAAGACCCGAGCGTGTGGAGCATGTAAAAAAATACACGGAAAAACTGCCGGAATTTGCCTATCGCCTTAGGGTAAGAGGCGGGCTGACCGGATATGCGCAGATTTTTGGCAAGTATAATACATC
>JAIEDW010000364.1 GCA_029067805.1 Lachnospiraceae bacterium | reverse complement strand
TCTAACCGGCTGAGCTATAAGCCCATAGCTTATTCAGATTACCATAACCTGTCGCATTCTGTCAAGTATTTATTTTCTATTCCGATTCAAGTCATAGTAAAAAATATACTGCTGGAGAATACCGCTGTCCGCTCCGTATCTGTCAAACGGAAATCCATTCGGATACTGCGCGGCAAGCGCCTTGTTAATATGCGTATCCTTCGGAAATGCTTCCGTTTTGTGCAATGCAAACAAACAGATGCAGTCCGCAACCTTTTTTCCCACTCCGCATAGCTTTAGAAGCTCTTTGTTCGCCTCGGCATAATCAAGCAAAAACAGCCTCTCCAAGTCAATCTCCCGACGCAGCACAGCGTTTGCCGTTTCGTATATGTACCGACTTCTGTAACCTAAGTTACAGGCATATAAATCCTCCACAGATGCCGTAGAAAGCGCATATGGCGTCGGAAATTCATAATAATCAATGCCATTTTGCGCAGTTTTCTTTTCCCCGTACGCTTCACACAATAGCCGAACACATTTTCGAATTCGTTTGATATTGTTTTGCTGAGAAATGATGAATGATATTATCATCTCCCACAATTCCTGACGCAAAATGCGTATTCCCGTGCCAAATTCCGCTGCCGATACCAGATACTTGTCTGTGGCGTCAATCCCTTTGATGACTGCCGCGTAGTCTGTTTCCATATCGAAATAATCTTTCCATACACTGTCGTATTCCTCCTGTGTACAGTCAAAAATAATCTCGTTTCCGTCCTGCCGCACCTCAAGATATCTCCCAAACGCTACAAGCGCGACCGTTCCCGCCTTTTCGTCCGCAAGTTCCTCCATGCGAAAGCACTGTCCCGACCGACAAATCTGTACGATGGAAAAATGATCGTTTGTTATCCGAACCATATGTCTCTTATTCCTAATATCTATTCATCCCAGTTATGATATACCGCCTGTACATCATCATCTTCGTCAAGCAGATCGAGCGTCCTGTTTAAAAACTTGATTGCGTTCTCGTCCGTAAGCTCGACGTAATTCTGCGGAATCATCGTAACCTCAGCACTCGCCATCACAATCTTGTTTTCCTCAAGCGCCTTATACACAGCATCAAAATCGTCCGGCAAAGTAATGACCTCAAAGCTGTCATCTTCCTCCGAAAAATCCTCCGCTCCCGCATCAAGCGCAATCATCATAAGGTCGTCCGCACTCATGTCACACTCTTCTTTATCGATGATAATCTGTCCTTTTTTATCAAACATAAACGAAACGCAGCCCTGTGTTCCGATGCTCCCGTTTCCCTTTGTAAACGCGCTTCTCACATTCGCCGCCGTTCTGTTCTTGTTGTCCGTAAGCGCCTCAACAATGATCGCGATACCGTTCGGACCGTATCCTTCATATGTAACACGCTCATAATTTACCGCATTCGCGTCACCCGCCGCTTTCTTAATACCACGGTCAATCGTATCGTTTGGCATGTTGTTTGCCTTTGCCTTTGCAATCACCTGTGCAAGCTTAAAATTGTTTGCAGGATCGGGACCGCCCTCTTTTACCGCAACTGCAATCTCACGACCAATAATCGTAAAAATCTTTCCCTTTGCCGCATCGTTTTTCTCTTTCTTGTGCTTAATATTCGCAAATTTTGAATGTCCTGACATCTCTATTTCTCCTTTTATATATTATACTTTATGATTCTTCCTCCTGTGTTTCTGACGGCGTTTCCTCATCGGGTACCTTTGTCACAAGCACAGACTGTATCACATTCTTTTCAACCTTTAAAATCTTAAACCGATATCCGTCAATCTCAAGTTCGGTATCCTCATCCTCCTCGGGAATTCGATCAAGTTTCGATATCATAAATCCATTTAGGGTTTCAAACTCCGTTTCACCAAAGTCCATACCAAAGCGTTCCTGTAAATCCTCAAGCTTCGTCATGCCCTCAATGATATACTCGTTTTCGCCCTTTTCCTCAATATGATTCTCCTCCGGATCATACTCGTCCATAATGTTCCCGACGATTTCCTCAAGAATATCCTCCATCGTCACAAGTCCCGCCGTCTGTCCGTATTCGTCCATAACGATCACCATCTGGTTTTTCTCGGACTGCATACTGCGGAACAGGTCATCGATATTCTTTGTTTCGGGCACAAATACCGCCTCTCTGATAAGGCCTTCGACGCTTCCCACAGCCTGATTTAAACTCTCATCGGAAGTATGGAACCGCATCGCGTCTTTCAAATACAGCACGCCAACGACATGATCTAAATTTTCTTCATAGACGGGATATCTGCTGTTGCTCTCCCGCAGCATAAAATTCAAGGCTTCCTTAAACGGCGTCTGGCTGTCTATCGCGGTAATGTTGTTTCGATGCGTCATAATTTTGCCCGCTTCTTTGTCGCCAAACTCAAAAATATTTGTGATCATCTCAACTTCGCCCGCCTCGAGCACACCAAGCTCATGACCTTCGTTTACCATTGAAATGATTTCTTCTTCCGTCACCTCGTTTTGCTCATCAGAATTGCGAAATCCAATCAGCCGCAAAAACGCATTCGCCGAAACCGCAACAAGCCCTGTCAAGGGATAAAGCGCCGTTCTCAAAAAGTAAATATATCGGATAAAGCAGTACGCCCACGCGTCCGGAAATCTCTGCGCGAGTTTTTTCGGAAACAGAATGCCAAAGGTGAGCAGAATATACATCAGACAAAACGTTGCCATAATTAGCGCAATCCAACCAATTAAAAGGTCATCGACTCCGCCCATAAAGGAAAGTCCCGAAAGCCACTCTGCAAAAAACTGCGTCCATCTTGGCAGGAAAAAGCATCCCATCACCAAATCAACAAGCGTTATGATCATCTGTACCGAATTGACATAGACCGATGCGCTCGTGATGATATTTTTCAGTAAAATTGACCGCTTATCTTTTTCCTCCTCTGCCCTTCGCTCTATTTCTTTTTCATTTACCAAATGAATCGCCTTATGAAATCCCTCAAGAACCGCCACAATAAAAAGCAGCGCTAAAAATAAAATAATATGAAAGGCGGATGCATCTCCATCGTCCATTCTATTTTTTTCTCCTTTTATTTTATTAAGAAAGGTGTAATCCGCATAAGAAACGCAGATTACACCTTTATACTATACCATTGCTGTTTTAAAACGTCAATATCTAACCTTGGATATCTTATTGACCCCCTTGGATGATCCTACTGATGTCATTAAACAGATTCACCAATATGTCTGTGTCTTTCAGGTTCTTTGTCGTGATGCTGAATGTCACTGTCTTTCCGCCGACATAGTTTACGCCGTCACCGTTGATTACGATGGTTGCCTTACCCTTGTTGACATTGTTTACATAACTTACGGTAAGCTTTGGATTTTGACCTTTGCGCAGTTCTTCCACATCTTTCGGATAGAGTGTTGTTGTTTCTCTTCCGTTCTTGATTTCAATCATCACGCCGGGTTCGATTGCAACGCCGGTATACTCCATCTTATTGCTCTTCATCGCCTTATTGGTTGCTGCATCCGTATTCTTATCAACCGACCAGTCTTTATAAACAGTTATCTTTGCCTTTGATAAATCTAAAGCACTTGTACCCTCATTCGTGCTCTGTGGCATCCTACGAACATAATAAGATGCTGTCAGCTTCATAGTATCCGCATAGTTCTTACCCTTACCGGTAATCTCTACATATACCGGTGCGCTTGACCGTACTTCAGGGTTATCAAGGTCAATCTTGTTCTTACTGCCCATCTCCGTATCTGTATCGATTGTTATCGTTCCATCAGCAGCCTTTGTACCGCTTGTGTAATATTTAACAGTATACTCGGAAGATTTTACTTCCACGCCGTTTACAGATACATAAGGAACGGATTTATAAACGGCGGGCTTATTGTATACCTTATCCGGAATTACAATCTTCGCTGTCTGATTCGTCAATGTAGCTTGCGTGATTTCGAACTCCGCAAGTTTAGCCTTGCTACCTTTATAATTGCCCATAAACGTAGCTGTAATCTTTGCAGTTCCGACTTTCTTATTGTTGCCGTAAGCCAGCTTATAATCCTTGCCCTGTTCAAGTGGATGAGGACCATTAGCATCCGTGTAAGTAATACCTGCTGTTGGAATTGTAACGCCTGTGTCTACATACGGACGAGATGCAGGTACGCCTGTAAAAGTAAAGGCTGATGCTTCCGCCGCTATCGGCTTAATCGTGTACGCTTTTGTAATCGCGCCTGTGTAGTATCCAAGTCCTACAACTGTAAATTTCACCTTTCCGGCATTTGTGGTATCATTCTGATATACGATAGTGTAATCAGTACCCATTGTCAGAGG
>JAIEDW010000363.1 GCA_029067805.1 Lachnospiraceae bacterium | reverse complement strand
AGAAGAACTTGTTGAAAAGCTTTCCGCGTTAATTAAATGTATCTTCCGACCGGAAAATCTGTTGGTGGATTTGACCTCTACACAGGAGGGATATGATACATTAAAAGATTTTCTACCAGATTTAAAGAACGCACTGTTTACGCAGACAGTTAAAAAGGAACGTTTTGGACTTACACCAAAGATGCGGAACGAGGCATTTTCGACATCGGCGCAGATACAGTATGTGTGCCGAGCGGGAAATTACAGAAATGGCACGGATTATACCTATACGGGTGCACTAAAGGTCTTAAAGGTAATCTTAGGCTATGATTATTTGTGGATCAACGTGCGGGTAAAAGGCGGCGCTTACGGGTGTTCTTGCAATTTTGGCAGAACGGGTGACAGCTATATTGTATCATACAGAGATCCGAATCTGAAAAGAACGGTTGACATTTATGAGAAGACAGGTGACTATTTAAGAGCATTTACTGCCGATGAGCGCACGATGACAAAATATATTATCGGTGCAATTGGTGATATGGATGTGCCGATGACTCCTTCGGTCAAAGGAAGCCGTTCTTCAAGCGCATATTTGACGAATCTTTCGTATGAAGATGTACAGAAGGAGCGTGATGAACTGCTTGGCTGTACACAGGAGGATATTCAAAAGCTTGCGGGGCTTGTTGATGTGATCATGAGCCAAAATGCGGTATGTGTGGTAGGAAACGGTCAGTCGATCGAGGAAAACAGGGAACTGTTTATGGAAGTGGAAAACTTATTCCATTGAAGGGAGCAGGGTTATTGTAATGAACGAAACGTATAAATCAGGCTTTGTGGCGCTGATAGGAAGACCGAATGTGGGGAAGTCCACACTGATGAACTGTCTGATCGGACAGAAAATTGCGATTACTTCAAAAAAGCCGCAGACGACGAGAAATAAAATTCAGACAGTCTATACCTCCGATAAGGGACAGATTGTGTTTGTGGATACACCGGGCATTCACAAGGCAAAAAATAAGCTTGGCAATTATATGGTCAACGTGGCGCAGAGCAGCCTCAAAGATGTTGATGTAGTGCTCTGGCTTGTGGAGCCTACAGACTATATCGGAGCCGGAGAACAGCATATCATCGAGCAGTTAAAGCGTGTCAAATCTCCGATTATCCTTGTGGTCAACAAGATTGATACCGTAAGGCGGGAGCAGCTTTTGGGATATATTGACGCCTACAGAAAGCAGCTTGATTTTGCGGAGGTGGTACCGGTTTCCGCACTGAAAAACGATAACACACAGGTGCTCATTGAACAGATTATGAAATATCTTCCGTATGGTCCCGCATTTTATGACGAGGATACCGTTACCGATCAGCCAACACGCCAGATTGTGGCGGAGTTAATACGCGAGAAGGTGTTGCGCAGCATCGATGAGGAGATTCCGCACGGTGTGGCGGTTACGATAGAGGGCATGAAGTACGGGAAAAAACTTGTGGAAATTGATGCCACTATTATATGTGAGCGTGATTCGCACAAGGGCATTATCATCGGAAAGGGCGGACAGATGTTAAAGAAGATAGGAACGCTTGCACGCCCTGAAATTGAGGATTTGCTGGAACAGCATGTGAATTTAAAGCTCTGGGTAAAGGTAAAAAAAGACTGGCGAGACAGTGATTTTTTGATCAAAAATTTTGGATATGATGCACGGGAAAACGAGTAAGACTTGCGCATAAAAATTGCCGAGAAGTACACCCTATCTGTATAGAGAAAATTGCGACAGTAGTAGTGGGCGTATAACGTCGCTGCTGAGCGACGTTATTTTTACAGAAAGGGAAGGAATAGAATGTACGAAGACGAGTGGAACAGATTTATGCGGACAGGACAAGTGAACGACTATCTGGCTTATAAAGGATATCAAGGCACAGAAAATGCCGCAGGCAGGACAGAGAAACTACAGGAGCACGGATATGCAGGATTTCGTGATACTTACGGGGATTGTAATCAAATCGGAGCCGATGGGCGAGTATGACAGGCGCGTGGTGCTGCTTACAAAGGAGAGAGGCAAGATTTCCGCTTTTGCAAGAGGCTCCAGACGACCGGGGAATCGTCTGATGGCGCCCACAAATCCCTTTTCATTTGGAACATTCAGGCTTTTCGCGGGGAAAACCTCCTACACGATGTCAGAGGCTGAAATTTCCAATTATTTTGAGGATTTACGAGCTGATTTCATCGGCGCTTATTACGGAATGTATTTTCTGGAGATATGCGATTATTACACAAGAGAAAACAATGATGAAACGGAAATGCTGAAGCTGTTGTATCAATCGCTTCGCGCGCTTGCATCAAAACGCTTTGAGAACAGACTGGTAAGATGTGCGTTTGAGTTGAAGGCAATTATGTTAAACGGTGAGTTCCCCGGGATAAGAGACAGCGATCTGTTAGGGGAGAGTGCGGCGTATACCGTCACATACATAAGGAACATGCCCTCGCAAAAGCTTTTTTCGTTTGATGTAAAACCCGAAGTTTTGCGGGAACTGGAGTGTTTTTGCCGCAAAATATGTAAAGGAACTTTTGACAAAGATTTTAAAAGTCTTGAAATACTTGAAAATCTGGAGTAAGTTGTATATAATATAACGCAGGAATTCGGCATATGGACAACCCAGCCGGATGATGCGCAGGGAGGCAGTATGAAAAAAACAATGATTATGGCATGCGCTTTGGCTTTTTTGCTTTGTGCATGCGGCGACAATCAGACGAAGGATGCGGATGGTGCAACGACAACATCAACGATCACACTGGAAAAAGACGGAAGCATTGCAAGCAAGCTGGTTGAGGATTTTGGGACAGACTATAGTGAGGACGGGCTGAAAAATCTGCTGGATACGTCGATAACAGAATATCAAAAACTGTCTGGCGCGGCACAGGTCAATCTGAAAAACTGTGAAAAAAATAACAAAGGAAAACTGGTTGTTGAGATGACTTTTAACGATTCTACTGCATATGCGGGGTGGAATAATTATCTCCTTGATTACATGTATGCATCCGAGATGGGGATGGACAGCAGCGGTATCGAAAACAATACAGAGGGCTTTTTTGCCGGAACGATTTCCGATGCGTATTCGGCAGGCTACAACTTGGAAACAACATTAAATGCGGTATCCGACAACAGCATCAAGTCGAGTGTGACGAAGTCGGATCTGCTTGGCATGGGGAGCAATCATATTGTGATCTTGGCGCGTTATGCGGACGATGACCCTATTGATATCAAATGTTATGACGAAATTTTGTATGTCGGGGACGGGGTGACTGCAACGGGAAAACGCAGTGCCAATGTCAGCACGACAGAAGGATACGGAATCATTGTGTTTAAATAGAGAGGACAATGAGAGAAAGGAGCAAATTCAAGAAAATGGAAAAAACATTAGACAAAATTGTAGCATTGTCAAAAAGCAGAGGCTTTGTTTATCCGGGATCTGAGATTTACGGAGGACTTGCAAATACTTGGGACTACGGAAATTTGGGCGTGGAGCTGAAAAATAATGTAAAGCGCGCGTGGTGGCAGAAATTTATTATGGAGAATCCATACAATGTAGGCGTGGACTGCGCGATTTTGATGAATCCGCAGACAT
>JAIEDW010000362.1 GCA_029067805.1 Lachnospiraceae bacterium | reverse complement strand
AGACAATCTAAACAGCAATCAATAATATAGAGAATGGAGGAAATATATGCTTTCGGATTATAAAGCACAGATAGACCAGATTTTGAAGAACACAGAAAAGGAAGAAGCAAATAATACATCGGACAAGATTGCAGCAGTTGCCACGTATAAGATTATGATCGGCGCCATCAGTAAGTTCGTTGAAAAGGAAAGCTGCAGCAATCCAGAATTTGATGCCGCATTATCACTTGAATGGAAAAGCGCAGGGCGTATGCTGAAACACATATGGTCAAATGCAGAAAAGATGGCTCTAAGACATGGCCAGATTGCATCCTGCTGCTTAACGAAAGAAGTAGTGTATGCGTGGGCGCGTGAATACTATCTTCTTGATGACAAAGAGGCGGTAATGAAAGAAAAAGCAGAAAAGGCAGAAGCAGAACAAAAACAAAAGGAAGAGAAAGAAAAAGAAGCCCAATATGAAAAAAGAGCACTTGACATCCTTAGTATGCAAAGTGGTTGGGATGATTTATCTGACGGAGAAAAAAAGAAGAAGATTGCATCGAAGATAAAGTCGCTTAAAACAAGTGATTCCCGTAAATCCAACAAATCAACTCCAAAGACCATTACCACTCATAGCGGGCCCGCAAAAAGCAGTGCTGTTTCTATGGCAGTTGATGAAAAAGAAAATGCAGCACCAGGCGAGTCCCAAGATCAGGATAATAGTTCCGAGATATGTGTTACAGAAGCTTCAGTAGAGCTGGAGATGGAACTTGCCAATACTCTTGACGGACAAATGAATCTTTTTAATCTTTTACAAGGTGGTGAATAATATGTTAACAAATAAAGAAATCCGCTCCCTTCCCATACCGAGAGTAACCCGCGAAACAAAAACCCTTGCATTGCAGAATGCGGAGCATAAAACCTTTGTAATCACTTCTGGAAAGGTGAAAAACAATGTAGTGATTAATGTTTTCTCCAAAAATGATGAAGGTGAAGTGTCGCTGCATTACAGATATTTTATAAAGAAGCATAACGCACTGTTGTATAATGTAAGGTCGAATAAGATTACGAACGGATATCTAAAAAACGTCTTTTGGTATAAAGATACGGTAACGGCAACTGAAAAAGAAACAGAGAAATTAAAGCAATATATCCGTCCTGATAGTAAAAGTGATTCAGCCAGGGATATCATTGACGCTTACGATTGGTGGCGTTCCGGCATACGCAGCAAACTCCGGAAGGATCAAAAGTGTGCCGAGATAGACCGCATCATGCAGAAAGTAAGAAAAGTCCCAAAATCATTTGGGAGTACTGTCAGCAAAACAATGTCCTTTTCACATTACATCTTTTATGACAGAAAAAATAATTTTGGAACATGCTCCTGCTGTGGATCAGTAATGAAACTGTCAGACCTGCCGAAATTCAAGGATAAAGAGTCTGGTAAGTGCTCCAGATGTGGTGAAAAGATCAGATACAGGTCAGAGGCGAAAAGGCAGCGTTACAATACCTATGATGAAGGCATGGCAGTCCTGGTACAGAAATATGCATACCATATCCTGATCGCAAGATATTTTCATATAACCTATGATTATAACAGCTCACCAGTTCCAAAAGCAAATGTACAGGAAGTGATCAGAACACTCATTGATTATGATAAACAAAGTGTCTGCGATTATGAATGGTATTATTATAACGGAACAATACGCTGGTGCCTTCCACAATGCAGCATGTTTAACCCGGAGGGATTCCATCATTTCTTTTTAAAGGGCAGGCTCCATAAGGCGGGTCTGACAAGGGAATTACGTTTGTCAGATATAGATAAGCGCCTGCAGGGATGGGAACAGGTCAATAAATTCATTAGATCAGGTTCTGCCAAATCCTGTTACAGGAATATACAATATCTTGAACATCTTGCAGCAAATCCAGTTCTCGAACCAATAGCAAAATGCGGCTTATATAACCTTGTATCCGATTATATGAATGGCAATAAACGTTATCTGTTTTCCCGGATCAATAAGAACGAACAGTCAATCATCAAAATACTCAGATTGAAGAACCGGGTGCAGCTTCGGGAGGCTATTGCATTAAACATTAACAGCGAGGAACTGAATCATATTCAAACTTACAATGATACAACTGACAGGGACCGTTCCATAAGTGACATACTTAGGATTGCTAAGGAATACAATGGGAGGGAAGAGTATGCTTTTGCCCTGTCAGACAGCAGACTACGGAAACTTTCAAAGTATGTTGACAGCCTGGACTGTTGGAGAGCAGGAAGAAATAACCTTATTTGTGACTATTTTGATTATATACGCAATTGCGAATCCCTCAACTACGATATGACTTCTGAAGTCGTACTATATCCCAAGGACTTTAAAAAGGCACATGACAAGGCTGCAGCAAACGTAAGGAGCAGGGAACTTGCGGAAGAATGTAAGATTATCGCAGAGCTTTTGCCGGATATGCATAATAAATATGACTTCAGTAATGATAACCTGTTGATCAAAGCCCCTGACTCGGGACAGGATATAATATATGAAGGACAGGCGCTGCATCACTGTGTTGACAGTTATGTCCCACAGGTTGCAAAAGGGAGTACTGTGATACTGTTTATCCGCAGGAAAGAATCACCTGATAAACCCTATGTAACAGTGGAGGTCAAAAAAAATAAGGTTGTGCAGGTAAGAGGATTTGGCAACAAAAAACCAGAATCTGATGTCACCGATTTTGTGGAACAGTTTAAGCGGGCTAAATGCATAGCATAAGGGATAAAAAGGGATTAAAGAAATATACCATGACCATGCAGATATACAAAATCTGAAAAAATCCAGTCATGCTTTTTAACCAATCAAATGATAATAGTAAAGGAGAATCATATGAAAGCAATAAAAATAGGAACAAAAGTTGAAATTTATAATGATGCCGTGGTAACTTACAATGAACTGCCTGCCAGATCTTACATTGTAAGATTTGAAAAAATGACAGGATTTTATCTGGAAGAATATCCTGATATCCAGGTAAAAGAGGATAAGGTCTATGGAGAGCGTCTGAAAAAAGTACAGAAGGTTTTACATTCGTATGAGAAGTTTGACAGAAATTTAGGCGTAATATTAAGTGGGTACAAGGGCATCGGAAAATCCATGTTTGCCAGGTTACTTTCGGAAGCAGCAGTAAAAAACGGCATCCCGATCATCGTGGTTGACCAGTATATCCCAGGAATTGCATCATACATAGAGACCATTGACCAGAATGTAATGGTGCTCTTTGACGAATTTGACAAGACATTTGCTGATGTCAAGCCAGTCGAGGGGGAAGTTGAACCACAGGCGGCGCTGCTTGGTCTGTTTGACGGGATAGCCCAGGGAAAGAAGCTGTTTGTTATAACATGTAATGATATACGTAAACTGAATGAATTCATAGTAAACCGCCCGGGACGTTTCCATTATCATTTCCGTTTCGATTATCCATCAGCAGATGAGATCCGGACATATCTATCCGATCAATTAGAATCAGCGCATCACAATGTGATCGATTCCATCGTCTCTTTTTCCAGAAAGGTTGATCTCAATTATGACTGTCTCAGAGCCATTGCATTTGAAGTAAATAATGGGGAGAGCCTACGTAATGCCATTGAAGACTTAAACATAGTTAATCTGGCCGAGGAACGTTACAATCTGACAATTCACTTTAAAAACGGTGCACCAATGTATGTAGGTAACCGGAATATAGATTTCTTTCAGGATGAGGAGATCAGTGTGTGCTTTTCAGAAGATGATTATCATGAAATCCTTACTGTTGGATTCTGGATAGCAGACAGTGAGTATGATATGAAAAGTAACTGCTCTGTAATTGCTGGTGAAAAGCTGAAGATCACATATGATGAAGAGTATGATGATGAACTGGTCAAAAAGGTCAAGAAATTGCTCGTAGATCATTTTGAAATCCGGAAAGTACGTGAAAAGAGTTTGCATTATGCGTTATAGATCAAACTATTCTACACGTGAGGTTAAAAAATAAACGAAAAAATATTCTAATTCAATGGAGTTTATTTAAACCAGAATTTTTCAAAGGAGAGTAGGTAAAAAATGGGTATGTATCATTAAAACCGGTTGGCAGGCATAAGATTCAAGCGGTCTGCAAAGAGGAGGACATCAAGAGGTATGCGGCGAGCTGCTAAAAAAGCTGTGATATTAATCAATATGATAAGTATTCACTGACAAGAAAAAGTCATAATCTTTATGGTATAGACAGCTGGGAATTTAGTTAAGATGTAATAACATGATGCAGTAAATAGAAGCGACACTTGTTTAAAAATATGAACAGATGCCGCTTTTTATGCATTTGTGGAGATTTAAGATTTGGAGGATCATAACCATGAATAAAGCAGATGCCGTCTATGAACAAAAGCAGCTTATGGCAGATCTTATCGGCTGTGAATGTTTTGGTATCAATGAAAACGTTAAACTGTCAGATTATGATGATGCGATACTGGAAATCATGACTATGATTGAGTATAACATTGGCATTGGAGACAAGGAAGAAGTAGCGGATTGGAGGCGGATGCTCCAACAGACAAAGGTAGAAAAAAGACGTGCCAAAAAGATGATTGAGGATAACAACAGAATGGAGCCTGTACTGACATAATACTTATCATGATAGCGAGTTGTGACTGATGTAAATGCCAAAACACTTGGGGAAAGACAGCTTTCTAATCGAAGTCGAGAGGCAGAGGGTTATGCAGCAGCATAATTCCGTTGAAATATATCTGTAGTTGGAGTGGTGGAAAAGATTCAACTGCATCAATCATCCTGGCGCACGAAAACAAAGAACCACTGGATATCATCCTGTTTGCGGAAGTCATGTATGACCATAGAAGGGGAATAAGCGGGGAAAATCCCCAACATATAGTATTTATCCATGATACAGCAAAACCCTTATTTGAGTCCTGGGGATATCAGGTTGTAATATTAAGATCGCCAAAAGATTATTTAGGATTTTTCAACCATGTCATCCAAAATCCCACGAAACATAAAGAACACAAGGGATTACGTTTTGGATTTCCGAATACAAGATTATGCGGAGTTAAACGGGACTGCAAGGAAAAGGCCATAAATGATTACCTGGCAACCATAGATGACCAGATTATCCAGTACATCGGAATATGCCCAGAAGAAAAGACTTGACAGCCTGCATAAACATGCAAACATGGTATCACTACTCGAAAAATACAGCTATTCAGAACAAATGGCTATGGAAAAATGCCGTGAATATGGCCTGCTCAGTCCATGTTATGAGTTATCAAAGCGGGGAGGATGCTGGTTCTGTCCAAATGCAAAGCCAGCTGAATTTAAAGAGATAAAAAGGACATATCCCGATATCTGGAAAGAATTTGTCCTGTTGGAAAAAGCAGAAGGTATAGCAAATACAAAATGGAATGTTTATGGAAAGCTTTCCCTTCATGAAATAAATGAACAGCTGGAAAAATTTGAATAACAGACATGTTCATTCAAGCTTACATAAATATGGGTTTAGACATACTATTATGAAGGCATTATCGGAACATGGTAATGCCTTTTATAGTGGCTGTAACTGCCAAAATACTTGAAAATAAGGAAATATGAGGGACAGGGCTGATAATATGAAATCTTATAAAATATCTCAAAAACAGATAGATACTATAAAAGATGCACTGCAAAGATATTTAATCTATGTAAATGAGTTTTGTATGGAATATGCAGATTATTTTAATGATATGGATGCCACCAATGAATTATACAAGAAAAATCCAGGACATTTTTTTGATGACAATGGAATTGATATGGAAAAATTTATAAGAGATTATAAAGAATACAGATTAATTCCTATTGCAGAAAAAACATTAAAAGAAATTGAAAATATACATACAAATATTATTGGCATTTTTATAGATCCACAGGTTAATGGGACTGTATATCCATCAGGTGTCCACCGTTGGCTATATGACTTTAGAGACTATTGTTTTGATGCCAATGGAAACTTTTTATCAGTGGAAAAGCAAAATGAAATGCTTGCTAAATATCCGCATTTTGATGCA
>JAIEDW010000361.1 GCA_029067805.1 Lachnospiraceae bacterium | reverse complement strand
CGGATGCGGCAAAAAAACGGAATCTCCCGAAACGACAAATAAGACAAACAAAGTGGTACTTAACGAAGTCGCGCATTCTATCTTTTACGCTCCGATGTATGTTGCGATTGAGGAAGGATATTTTGCCGATGAAGGCATCGACCTTGAACTTGTAACAGGCTACGGCGCTGATAAGACAATGACTGCACTCCTTACCGGTGAGGCGGATATCGGATTTATGGGCAGCGAAGCATCAATCTATACTTACTTACAGGGCGCAGAGGATTACGCCGTAAACTTTGCCCAACTGACACAGCGCGCCGGCAATTTCCTTGTCGCCCGCACTCCGATTGACAATTTTGACTGGAATATGTTAAAGGGGGCTTATGTTCTTGGCGGTCGAAAGGGCGGTATGCCGCAGATGGTTTTTGAATATATTTTAAAGATGAATCAGATTGACCCTGACAGTGATCTGACCATAGATACCAGTATTGATTTCGGTTCTACCGCTGCCGCCTTTTCCGGTGCAAAGGAAGGAGATGCCGGCTATGCGGACTTTACCGTAGAATTTGAACCGCACGCAACATCACTTGAAACACAAGGAAAAGGATATATCGTTGCGTCGCTTGGTGTGGATTCTGGATATGTGCCCTACACTGCTTTCAGCGCAAAGAAAAGCTATATCGAGAAACACCCTGACACGATTCTCGCATTTACAAAGGCGCTGCAAAAGGGTATGGATTATGTGGGAACGCACACTTCAGATGAAATAGCAGCTGTTATTCAACCGCAATTCCCCGAAACAGAGCTTTCCACCATCACAACGATCGTAGAACGCTACAAATCACAGGACACATGGAAAGACAATCTTATATTCTCCGAGGACAGCTTCATGCTCTTGCAGAATATCCTTATGGAAGCCGGTGAGCTGGAAGAATATGTACCGTATGAAACGCTTGTCGATAACACCTTCTCAAACAAGGCAAAATGAAAATAATGCGGTTCCTATAAAATGAATAAACGCCGCCACCCCAAACAGGTGGCGGCGTTATTTATTCCACACAGATCAGCATGTCCTGCTCGGCTCTCATGCCCGCCGCATTCGTTCCGCACACATGCGCAACATACGTTCCCGCTGTATTTAAATCGTAATCTCCCGTCATGCTTATCTCGTATTCCCCTTTTGGATACACAACTCCCTCACGAGTTCGGATCGCCAACGCATTGTAAATATCCTCTTGGGTCGCGCCAAGCGGTAGATACACAATTCCGTCCCCTCTCTCGTTCATAAGATGAAGCGCCGGTCTGATTTCATTCCAGGGATTATTCGCATCCGTGTCTGTAGGATCCCATGTCTTATACGGATTCTCCGCGGCAATCTTTATTTCCTCGGGTTTTCCGAGTGGTCCCGAATTCTGCGCGTCATCATACACAGTCACTTCCGTGCCCTGTTTACAGTTGTCGTAAATCCATTTCACATCAGCGCTTGCAAGACGCACGCAGCCAAGCGATACCGCCTCTCCCAGCAAATTATACTGTTCCCACTCCAGATCCCCCGCGTTGGGTGTGTAATACGGTACGGAATGGAACATGATACCCCGATTAAACCGCACGGCATAATGACCGTATGTACCGTCCACCATCAGCCGCCACTCATAATAATTGCTTGTCCGATAAGTTCCAAGCGGCGTTTCATGCCCCTCGCGCCCGCACGAGCAGACAAACGCTTTCACTGGAATACTGTATGCGCCAAACGCATCTTTCTCGTACACGGTCACACAGTTTGCGGCACGGTTCACCATGATCTTATACTCTTTTTGTGCCGCCTGTGCAGCAAAATAACACACGCTATTAAAAATGCATACGCACATGCACAGTGTTGTCAACCATAAAATAAACTTTTTCATTTTCTCCTCCATACGTATCCTAAACAATGTCTTATCAAAAATAAGACAGCTTTATTTTGCTGCCTTATTTTTCAATTCATATCGCTTTCAGTCTGCCTTACCTATGCAAGCTGTTCAACCCCGACATTGTTTAATTTCTCACGTAAACCGTTCTGGAAACCCATCACGCCAATTGTATCCTTTATATAGGAAGCGTAATTGTTCTCCTTTTCCTGCCCGTTATCTGCTGTCTTTTTCTTCTGCATACTGAGCATCTCGGCAAAATCTCCTGTCGCCGTGCTCTTTGTCTTGGAAAGTTCCCCGTAGTCCTTTACATATAAATCCTCTTTGGGTTCCTTCTGACCAATGACAAGCGCGCGTCCGCGCTGATTATTCATATTTCTGCCAATCTTCTGAATCGCATATGTGCTGTATGGATTGCCATGGATTGACGATATCCTGTAACTCTTACTAAGCTGCGAAAGTCCTGTAATCGCTGATATTGCCATAAATAGCATCTCCCTTCTAAAAGAATGATCTCTATTTTTCTTTGAATCTATCTATCCATATTGTTATATCGGCGCTTTTCTTATTTTTCTTCACCCTTTTTCTTAGAATTTTCTTTTTTTTCTGATGCGCTTCTCATACCGTCTATCATCCGCTCAATAACCATTTTTTTCATATAAACGTCAAAGCTCAAGGCGCAGATAAACGAAAAAAGCTTCATAAATTCCCGATCCTTTTGGGGCGCGTCCTCAAAAGTGCCCATCGCGCTGGCATATTTTTCGACAACATCCTCCTTTAAGCGCTCCATCTGCCCGTCTTTCATGCTGAACACTTCCTCGTAAATCGTTTCCATGTCAAGCGTTCCGCCCTTTTGGAAAAACTTGTCCGTAATCGGCGACAAAAGCGTCTGAATATCGCTGATTGAAAGAATTCCCTTATAATAATAGATAAAAATCAGCACCAACACATGCTCTCTCGAATATTTCTTCTTGATCGGCGGCGGCAGCAGATCATTCTTTGCGTAATTGTTGATCATAGTCTTTGTCATCACCTTATCCTCGTCGGGATACCGCGAACCTTTGCGCAGATTTTTATCCATAAAGGTTGTCACCTGATCCATATATAAATCAATATTCGGAATGTCCGACACATTGATATGATCAATATTGTCAAAACTCTCTATTATCTTATTCAACAAATCCTTCGTATCCATATTCCGCCTCCAAGTTACCGTTCGAACATATCATATATCTGCCAAGCCCTATTATATAGTATCAAAAACTACTTATCAAGACTTTTGCATAATTTTTTGCTTTTCGGAACCTGTTTGTTACTGTTCACTCCGCTCCAGTAACATGTAAAAATCCATACAAAATCACCTTCGGTGATGGATTTTTACTCGGCTGCGGTATGTTTTCTCACGGAATTAGCAGTAAATGCTAATTCCTATCTGAACAGTAATCCCTGTTTACATCTTCCGAGTTCTATGTTACAATATTTAAAGCTGTAAAACTTTACAGTGTTAAAGTTCGGAATGTTTTATACAAAATGGGGGATTTTTTATGAATAATAAGATTAAAACCGAGGCTGTCGACCACTTGATCGATGCGTTTTTGTGCCTTGAAACAAAAGAAGAATGTTACAATTTTCTTGAAGATTTATGCACGGTCAACGAACTACTCTCCCTCTCGCAGCGCTTTGAGGTTGCCACGATGTTACGCGAGCACAAGACCTATATGGAAATTGCGGAAAAAACAGGCGCGTCAACCGCTACCATAAGCCGCGTCAACCGCTCTTTAAATTACGGAAGCGACGGCTATGAACTGATATTTAAAAGGCTAGGGAAAACACCCTAGCCATAAGTTTCCATCAAATCCAATGGATTAATATATTTATTTTCCTGAATGATCTGATATCCAAAACGCATATGTCCTACCTCAATCTCAAACAATTCTGTCGCCTTTGTGACCTCATCGCCTTCACTCACCTTTGGCGTGGAACCGTTTCGATAAACAGAATAGTAACCGTTCTGATGATCGACCATGATAATGTAACCGCTGCCTTTACTTCCGGCAATCGATGATACAACGCCGTTTGCCGTAGCAATCACGCCGGTACCCGGTGACACGACAAAGCTTGCGATCGGTTCTCCGTCAAGCTCCACGGTATCCGAGTCAAGTGATGCCGTTCCTTTTAGCGGAAAACCCGACGGGATGCGGCTCTGTGCCAACTCCTTTGCCTGCTTCTCTCCATCATTTATGGTATCGCTCAAGATAACCACTTTCTCTTGCAATTCTTCGTTTTCCAATGCGATCTGCCTATTTTCCGCCTTTATCTCCTGAAGCTGTGCATTCAACTCAGAAATACTCTTGTTTGCCCCCTCTAACTCGCTCGATAAAACAGAATTATGGATGAGCTCTGCAAGAAACAAAAATAATGCCGCCGCAACGACTAACACAAACGCTTCTATCCGAATCGATGTCTTTTTTTCCGCGACATGAGTGTTCTCCGGAAAAAGAATATTTTTTTTCGCAACATTGTCTAAATTTACTTCCATTTAATAAGCTCACCTCCTGTTTTTCGCTCTTTTTTGCCATTTTCCCTTTTATTCAATGACATTATAGCATATTTACAGAAAGTGAGCAACTGTTTTGTCTAAATTTTTGAAATTTATCGAACTATTTCCACAATTTTATCAAAATTTAACGCACCGCCGAAAAGATCAAGCGCACTTCCAACCGTGACGTGGATGCGTCCGCCGCCCAACTCCTTTAAACGGACAATATCCTCATAGCTGTGCACACCGCCCGCATAAGTGATCGGCATATCTTTCCCCCAACTGCCGAGCGTTTTCACAAGACCGCTCTCGATTCCCTGATTTTTTCCCTCCACATCAACCGCGTGAATCAGAAACTCGTCACAGTAATCCATAAGCAAATCCAATATTCGTTCGTCAACCGCCTCGTCCGTAAACTTCTGCCAGCGGTCTGTCACAATATAATACTTTCCATCCCGCATACGGCAGCTCAGATCAAGCACAAGCCGTTCTTTTCCCACTGCTGCCCTCATACGCTCAAGATGCTCCATATGGATATGACCGTCCCGAAAGACAAAAGACGTTACGATCACATGCGAAGCTCCCGCGTCAAGATATTCCGTCGCATTTTCGTCATTGATTCCGCCGCCGATCTGCAATCCGCCCGGATACTGCCGAAGCGCCTTCAACGCCTGTGCTTTTGTCGCCGCAAAATAATCGCTTGACACAGGATTCAGGAGGACAATATGCCCTCCCTTAATCCCTTTTTTCTTATAAAAATCGGCATAATAGTCCGCGTCATGCACTGCCACAAAATTCTCCTTCGCGCTGTCGTCCTTGTCCGCAAGCGAAGAACCGACAATCTGTTTGACACGCCCGTTATGAATGTCGATACATGGTCGAAACTCCATATCAAATTTCTCCAATGACATCTTTCATGTCATATCTTCCCGCCGGTTTTCCCTTCAGGAATTTTGCAGCCTGTACCGCGCCCTTTGCAAAAAGCGCTTTGGAATATGCTCTGTGAGAGAACGTGATGACCTCGTCCTCACCCGCAAAAATCACGTCATGATCGCCTACGATCGTTCCGCCTCTCACGGCGCTGATACCGATTTCCTTGTCGCTACGCCGCTCTCTCTTCTGACTTCTGTCGTACACATATTCATATTGATTGTTAAATTCCTCGTTAATCGTGTCCGCAAGCGCAAGCGCCGTACCGCTCGGCGCGTCCACCTTGAGATTGTGATGCTTCTCCACAATCTCGATGTCAAATCCCGCGGGCACAAGCGCCTCTGCCGCCTTCTTCAATATTTTTAAGAGCATATTCACACCAAGAGACATGTTTGCGGATTTTAACACAGCAGTCTTCTTTGCCGCTTCGTCCACATGGGCAATCTGCGCCTCGGAAAGACCCGTCGTGCACAAAACACAAGGTATCTGCTTTTCCACACAGTAATCTAAAAGCGCATCAACCGCCGCTGCCGCACAAAAATCGATGACCACATCTGCCGCCACATCGCACTGTGCAATATTCGAAAACACCGGATAGGCGTTTTTAATATGGTCGGAAGCGTCCACTCCCGCCACGATTTCAATCTCCTCATCGGCGGCGATGATGTTTGTGATCATCTGACCCATTTTCCCGTTACAGCCGTGCATTATTACTTTTGTCATAATTGTTCGTAATCCTCCATTCCACAATAACCGTTCCGATTTATATCAGCCCGTATTCTTTCATCGCCTTCTCCAACTTTGCGGCATTTGCAGGCTCCATCTCCGTCAAAGGACGCCGCAGCACGCCCGCATTCATGCCCATAAGATTAAGCGCTTTCTTGACTGGAATCGGATTAACTTCACAGAACAACGCATCACAAAGATCGATCATGCGAAGCTGCTCCTTACAGCTCTCCTCCACCTTTCCGTCAAAGTAAAGCTGGCAAATATCGTGCGTCTGCTTCGGCGCAACATTGGATGTAACCGAAATGACGCCCTTTCCGCCAAGAGAAAGGATTGGCACGATCTGATTATCGTTTCCTGAGTACAAGTCCACACAGCCGTCCGCCAATGCCATCAGTTTCGCAATCTGTGAAATATCGCCGCTTGCTTCCTTAACGCCCTTAATATTCTCCACATCTTTACAAAGGCGCACCACCGTCGCCGGCGCAATATTGCAGCCCGTTCTGCTCGGTACATTATATAGAATGATCGGAAGCTTCACAGAATCTGCAATCATCTTATAGTGCTCGTATAAACCGTTTTGAGTAGCCTTATTGTAGTAAGGGGTGACTAACAAAAGTCCGTCCACGCCCGCCTTCTCTGCTTCCTGTGAAAGATAGATTGCTGTTTCCGTGCAGTTTGAACCTGTTCCCGCAACAACGGGCAGTCTGCCGTTTACCTGCTTCACGCAGAAACGGATAACATCAATGTGCTCCTCGTGCGTAAGCGTCGATGACTCGCCTGTCGTGCCGCACACGATAATCGCATCCGTGCCGTTTTCCACTTGAAAGTCGATCAGCTTTGCGAATGCCTCATAGTTTACTCCCCCGTCTTCATGCATCGGTGTGACGATCGCCACGCCCGCTCCTGTAAAAATTGCCATTGGTATGTCCTCCTTTTATAAACCTAAAATATGTGCTCTTAATATGAAAAAAACCGAACATCTAATGCAATAGATGACCGGTATCTCCTGCTCTTAAGCCTCCGTCAGCATGTCGAACTTGTCAACAAGCTGAGCTATTCAGCTGGTAATATGATAGCGCTCCATCTACTGATGACAGTCATACAGCTCTTAACCGTATGCCCAAGATAAGAACTTTCAGGCAGTTCCCACTTTCGGCGTCCTTTCCTTTCCCTTCTCCTCATCAGCGCCTGACACCTCATAAAAGGTACTTTTAAAAAACGCAACCTCTATCTCTGTATTTGCTTCATTATATAATCTATGATACGAATTGTCAACGAAATGTGTGCAAAAAAACGGGAAATCCGAAAATATACATGCCAAAGCATCGTATCTTTTCGGATTTTTAATTTCTATGATTATTCTGTTCTTAATTCCCTTGGTTTTAATAAATCTTATAATTGAGCGCTTCAATCTGAAAAATCTCATCAACCAACTGGCACACCTCGTCGTTGAGCTTAATTCCCGTGAGAATAATGTCCACATCGTCCGACTTTGCTTCCAAAATGTGACGCAGATCTTCGATATCAATAATACCGTTATCGATCAGCCCCAAAACCTCGTCTAGTATCAAGAGGCTGCATTCTCCCGTTGTGAGAACTTTTTTTGCAAAATTCAGACCGTTTCTGATATTTTGAATCTCTTCCTGTTTGCGCTCCTCGGAAAGCTGAGAAAATTCCTCCGCACTTTTCTCAAAGCGAAAGATTTTGATTTCAGGCTCCAATCTCTTTAAAAATTCATCATTGCGATTCCCTTTCAGGAAATTAATAATGACCACCTCGCCGCCCATGCCTGCGGTCTGAATCGCTCTGCCGAGCGCTGTGGCAGATTTTCCGTGTCCCTCCCCACTATATACCCTTACTAATCCCTGTCCCATTTATGAATACCCTTTATCCTTTCATATTAAAGCTTATATGTATGCCTCAAAGTAACTGTTTCGTCCCCATGAGTTACATTTCAAACATAATAGCATATAAGGTATCATTTGGCAAGTGTTCGGGCATTACTCGTCATCTTCCTCCACATCGGGGATTTCCAGTTTGCTCACAGAAACTTCATAAGCAATCCGCTTTTCCAACTCATCTTCCGAGAGTTTTTTCATATATTCCCTTGACTGGATACGCCCCCACACAAGGCACCGCTCTCCTACCTCAAAGTTTGCGGCATATCGCGCATTTCTTCCCCAGCAGATACAGGGAATATAATCCGACTTTCCGTAAGGGCGGTTCACGGCTAAAAGCAGATCCGCAATCTCACGTCCAAGCGGCGTCTTTCTGTAAATAGGCTCCTTACATACATAGCCATCCAAAAAAATCTGGTTTGTCTTAATATTTTCTCCAAGTTCATCAACAAATTCAATCTCCCGTGCAAATACGGATAGCACCAGTTTGTTTTTATGCTCCTCGTGTCTGTTATAGGAACGGAACTGACCGTTTATCACAACCGTCATTCCCATATAGTCGCCGCTCACATCAAGAAGTCGTTCCGAAACCATGACAGGTATGATATCCGTTGATTCCGAAAGGCGTGCAACCTGAATATCTACCATATAAAAGCCTTCCGAAAAAATCTCGTGGCTGAACGTAAACTCACTTACGATCTCGCCCATCACCGTTACCTGATTGTTTTCAATCACCTGTTCATGATACCCGTTTTTTGTCTTCATTGTTTCTTGCATTCCTTTTAATCTCCCTTCGTCTTTATGTTTACATCATATGCTACTTTATACAAAAAATAAAGCTGGAAATATCGCAAAAAACGCCGCAAATCGGGGGTTTTTTGCACCATTAGACAAAATCAAACAAAACAATACACGGTTTTTAATAATTTTATGTTAATCCCTGTAGAAAAGTTTCTTTTTGAACAATTCATATTGCAAAATAAATTTAATGGTGATATACTGTTACAGTTTTGAGATTACTTATAAATAGGAAATTATCGTGAATTTGGAGGCTTTCATACTATGATACAGAAAAGAGAAGATGTCAGAAACGTGGCAATCATCGCCCATGTAGACCATGGTAAGACAACGCTCGTGGACGAGCTTTTAAAGCAGAGCGGCGTTTTTCGGGAAAATCAAGAGGTTGCCGAGCGCGTCATGGACTCAAACGACATTGAGCGTGAGCGCGGCATCACGATTTTATCAAAAAATACAGCTGTTATGTATAAGGATACAAAAATCAATATCATAGATACCCCCGGTCATGCCGATTTCGGCGGTGAGGTGGAACGTGTGCTGAAAATGGTAAACGGTGTTATTCTTGTTGTCGACGCATTTGAGGGCGCGATGCCGCAGACAAAGTTCGTCTTGAGAAAAGCGCTGGAGTTAAAACTCCCTGTCATCGTATGCATCAACAAAATCGACCGTCCGGAGGCGCGCGCCGCAGAAGTTGTTGACGAAGTGTTAGAGCTTTTCTTAGAGCTTGACGCCGACGATTCGCAGCTTGACTGTCCTTTTGTATTTGCATCCGCAAAATCGGGCGTTGCATCTCTTGATGAGGACACGCCGGGCTCCGATATGACACCGCTGTTTGAAACGATCTTAGACTATATTCCCGCACCCGAGGGTGACCCCGAAGCGGGTATACAGGTGCTGATCAGCACCATCGACTACAACGACTATGTGGGACGAATCGGTGTCGGAAAGGTGGATAACGGCATCATCAAAGTGAATCAGGAGGTTGTCGTCTGCAACCATCATGAACCGGACAAACAGCAAAAGGTAAAAGTGAGCAAACTCTACGAGTTTGACGGTCTGAATAAGGTGGACGTAAAGGAGGCAGGCATCGGTTCTATCGTTGCCATTTCGGGCATTTCCGATATTCATATCGGCGATACACTCTGCGCGGTTGACAATGTCGTGCCAATCCCGTTCCAGAAAATCAGCGAGCCGACAATCGCGATGCAGTTTATCGTAAACGACTCTCCGCTTGCGGGGCAGGAAGGCAAGTATGTCACAAGCCGCCATTTGCGGGACAGACTTTTTAAGGAGTTAAACACGGATGTTTCATTGCGCGTTGAGGAAACGGAAAGCGCGGATTCATTCAAGGTATCAGGACGCGGCGAGCTTCATTTATCTGTATTAATCGAAAACATGCGCCGCGAAGGTTTTGAGTTTGCAGTAAGCAAAGCAGAAGTGCTCTACAAAACGGACGAAAACGGAAAACGCTTAGAACCCATGGAAACCGCATATATTGACGTTCCCGAAGAATTTTCCGGAACGATCATTGAAAAGCTCAGTCAACGGAAAGGCGAGCTGCAAAATATGGGCAAAGCAAGCGGCGGATATGCAAGGCTTGAGTTTTCCATTCCGTCGCGTGGTCTGATCGGATACCGCGGCGAATTTATGACAGACACGAAGGGAAACGGTATCCTCAACACTATTTTTGACGGCTACGGTCCTTACAAGGGCGATATTCAGTACCGCAAGCAAGGTTCTCTGATCGCTTTTGAAGCGGGCGAGGCAATCACCTACGGCCTGTACAATGCACAGGAGCGCGGTACCCTCTTTATCGGACCTGGTGAAAAAGTTTACTCGGGCATGGTTGTCGGACAAAACGGCAAAGGTGAAGACATTGAGTTAAATGTCTGCAAGAAAAAACAGCTTACAAACACACGTTCTTCCAGTGCAGACGAAGCGCTGCGCCTGACTCCGCCCAAGATTTTAAGTCTGGAACAGGCGCTGGACTTTATCGATACGGACGAGCTTTTGGAGGTAACCCCCGAAAATCTCCGTATCCGCAAGAAAATACTGGATCCAACCTTGAGAAAGCGTGCCGGCTTTAAAAAATAGCAGATTAATCTTGCCATTTTTACCATTTTGTGCTACTATAAAGTTAAATTAAAAAGTATATAAAAATTATGCGTCCTCTATAATTTTTTTCCAGAAACAACCGATAAAATAATAAAGAATATCGATATACGCATGGACGCAATTATTATTTTTAGTCAAAGGAGTGATTTATATGTCAACATGGAATTCATCAATCGGCAATTTATTTGGTTCTTCAGGTAATTTCAGTCTTTTTAACGATTCAAAAATGATTAAGTCTGGTGCTTACAAGAAGCTGATGAAATCTTATTACGGCACAATAGAAGATAACACGACCAAGAAGAGTTCTTCAAGTTCTACAGATAAGACTTCTTCTTCCTCAAGTTCATCAAGCTCTTCTACTGCAAGCAAGTCAAGACATGCATGTACATACGCGTATGACTTCAAGAAAAGCACTATCTCCACAGTGAGAAATAAGGTACTTGACAAGCTTCTTGACAAGTCCGAGAACAAGACGACAACCAGCACGAACAACGTATTGAACGAACTTTTAAAGAAGGATAAGGACAGACAGGAAGCAAAAGAAGCTGCTGACGGTACTGTTACAGAGAAGACAGATACTACCGCAAACGGTACAACTGTAACCGAGGCAACTGCGGGCACAGTAATTGACGAATCTGTTTAAATTATTCAACAAAATGAAATTTTAATTTCATAATTAGCACGAATCATAATCCCCTGCATATACTATCAACAAAACGTATGCAGGGGATTTTTATGCCTACAATCATCAACGCCGAAACTCCCGCCTATTCGGGAAATTTGACAATAAACGTTACTTCCTCACAGGGACTTATTCCTATCGACAATGCAAAAATTGAAATTTCCTACACAAGAGAACCCGACACCGTAGTCACTACACTTACCACCAACGACTCCGGACAGACGGATACGGTATCACTGCCCGCTCCAAACATCAATTACAGCACAGAGCCAAGCGAGGTAAAACCCTACTCGGAGTACAATATTTCGATCACGGCTCCCGGTTATGAGAGCGTTTATATTTCGGGGACGGAAATTCTGCCCGATGTCACGGCAGTCCAGCCGGTATCCATGACACCTATAGAACTTGAGGAGCCCGATGCTCCGCCCGAAGAAGACATCAACATTCCGGATCACACGCTTTACGGCGAATACCCTCCAAAAATACCGGAGGACGAAATCAAGCCGATGAATGAAAGCGGTGAGATTGTTCTAAGCCGCGTCGTCATTCCGGAATACATTGTTGTCCACGACGGTGTGCCTCAGGATTCCAGCGCGCCCAACTACTATGTGCGTTACACGGATTACATCAAAAATGTTGTTTCCTCCGAAATTTACGCTACATGGCCCGAAAACACGATTTATGCAAATACACTTGTCATTATGTCATTTACGCTGAATCGCGTTTACACGGAATGGTACCGGAACCATCACTTATTCGTGGTAAAAAATCATCCAGGTTGATTTTAAACCGGATTACAATCTGCTCATTCGTAACATCAATTCTGTCAATCAGCTTATTTACCAATACACGCTGTGTTTCCCTTCCCGCTTCTTTAAAAACCTGCTGCCATGTAGGGAGCTGCGCCTTTAGTTCTTCCCACTCTCCTATCGTAACCACCGTCTGCTTTTGTTTTTCTTTCTTCTCCTGTATGAGTATCTCCTGCTCCTCTTTTTTCTCCTGCTGCCTGTGGATCACTGCGACAAGTTCATCAAGTGACAATGCATAAGTTCCCGTCATAGCTTCCGGAATATGCTGCTCCATTGTTGCAATACCCTGTAGTGTTTTCTCCAATTCATTCTCCAGTCTTTTTATTTCTGCCGCCTGTGCCCTTCTTTCCATCGTTTGATTTTTCTCTATCATTTCAAAAATATCTTCTTTTTCCTGCAGGCATCCAATGTATTCTAACAGACTGTCAAATACGATCGTTTCCACCATATCAGCACGAAACTGTGCCGGACCGTCATGAGGAACACCATTTCGCGCCATCTGGCAACGGTAAACAGGCGTTTTGCTTGCCATTTTATCTCCAGTTGCTTTTAATTTCCAGTAACTATACTTTGTGCCATTTGTCAGCTTTCCACCGCAGCAGCCGCAGTGAATGACATCAATCAGAGACAGCATACCCTCATTTCTTCTGATGACGTTGACTCCCTTATGTTCCAATGTCTTAATATATTTATCTGCCCTGATTTTTCGTTTCTCCTGCACCCTGTCCCATAAAGCGCTATCAATGATCTGTATGCTTTCGTTAGGCTCATTTGATTTGATCCACAGAGCATCACTTAAACGATGGGCTATTCCATTAATTCGTTCACGACGCTTATACGCTACATGGCCTGCATAAACCGGATTGGTCAATATGCTGGTAATTGTACCGCCTTTCCATACATCATTTGGCGCCATCGTTTTATAGTATTCATCCTCATTTAATACCTTTGCTATTTTAGCAGATCCAAATTCCTTATTAAGTGACAAATCATAGATATATTTTACAACTTCAGCCCTCTCAGGAACAACTACCAGTTTATGTAATGCACGCCCATGCTTACTAAGTTCTCCAGACAAGACCAGTTCATATCCATACGGGGCAGTGCCGCCCATAAATTTCCCCTGTTGAACCAGTTTTTGTGCTGTATCCTTC